>JBKPMK010000138.1:0-3374 GCA_046732115.1 Thermoproteota archaeon | reverse complement strand
GCTATAGGATTAAAGAGGGTTATAGGTTCGTTTAGGACCATGTTCAGTGTAGGAATTATGCTTGCTGCTTTAAAGCTCATGATAGTGGAGGTCAGAAACTTGTCTGCCATAGCCTCTGGTATAGAGCAAAAAGTCCCTACTGAAACTATAGTTTCTAGGCTCGTCAGACCAGAGTAATTTTTGTTTATTTTATCTACAATAACAAAAATTATTCACTTCGAGATCATTGCACTCCAGTAGTCTTGTTTTGCTTGTTCGTTTGCTTGCTTGCTCGCCTACCTGCCTATTCACCCAGCACTATAATACTCTACACTATTCTTCATAGGTTCCTTTGTAGACATTTAATTCTTTTAGAATATTTATTACGATTGGAATCTCTAAATCAAGTTGCATTGCAATGAATTCTTCTCCTATGCCAGATAAATAAAGATTCATCACAACTTCTTTTTTTTCTCGAGAAACACCCTGTGCTCCAAGCATGCCATTAGTTGGTGTATTGATAATTTAAGAATTTGTATTGTATTGTTCTTCCTTTATTATGAAATTTTACTTTTTATTTTTTTCTTCACTTTGGGCTCGGATACACTTTTACCTTGAATCTGGTTATTATTATTATCTTTCCATATAAGGTTAGAATAGAGCATTTTTGGTACAAGCTTTTTGAATTCTGTGCCTTCTCCAACATACCATTTTGGAAACCATTCATATAGGTGCAATCTAATGGTCTGGATATACACTATCAAACCTTCAATAAGCATTATTCCAATATTACCTCCAATTAATACTGCATAACCTCCTCCATGAAGGAATGATTGATTTACAGTCACAAGCAGTGCAGCATGTACTAGAAGCATAATTCCGATTCTAGTATAACTAATTATATTAGATAGAACTTCGACGATTCTCACAAGGATAACTTCTATGACAATTCCCATAAACCCTCCACCTTCTTCTGCACCATGACCGTGTTTAGCAGCTAATTTTTGCTCCTTCCATCCTCCATAGATCATTACCCCTATAGTGGCAAAAATCACTGGTACCGCTGCCTTTGCTACTAAATCAACTGTAACCCACTTACCAAATATGAATGTGAGCCAAGGAACAGGTTCATTATGAATATGTCCAGTAACCCCAAACATTCCTATTATATCATAACCTGATCCTATTGCAGCAAGTATCAGTGCAGCTATGGCTAGAAATTGTATGATAGTAGGAATATCATGAGTAAGTACAAACAATTTATTACCATCTTTGATATTCTTTTGTAATCTGAGAGAGAAGGCCATTAACAGATGCACAATACCTATTGCTACTGAGACTTTGAGTATTTTTATCACTTGATCGAAACTAAGCTCAGACACATTCAAAACTCCTATAATTTGAGATTTTTGAGCTATAGCAGATAAAACAGGTAATTCTATTATATGGAATCCAAAGAACTCTCCTGTTGCCAATCCTGCCAAGCTAGCAGCTGCGCCGCTTGCTGCTAACAAGGTACCCCATGTTCTTAAAGTGCCATTTCCTCTCTGCCTTATAAGCATACCCAGTCCAAACAGCAATAGCCCATGACCTAGGTCAGCAAACATTAGGCCGTAAAATAGAGGCCAGACAAATGCTATGATAGGTGTAGGATCGATTTCGTCATGCCTTGGTATGCCCTGAGTTTCAGTTATGACTTCAAATGTACGCATATATGTTTTGTTTGTAAGAAGGGTAGGCAATGCACCGCCACTTTCACCTTGTTCATCTACATTCGCATTCTCAATCAACGAAATATAATCACTAGTCAGATCCTTGAATTTTTTTTCCATCTGTATGGGTATATATCCTTGGATCATTGCAAAATTTTTTGTTCCTGCTGGTTTTCGAGTAACTTCTAGGACATCCTTAGCTACTTTTGCGGCCTCGTGCAGAGAAAGAATTTTAGTTAACGTTGTCGACGATTTTATTATCTTATCTACATTTTTAGTATTCTCTGTAGATTTTACCTGAAGTTCTTTAACCTTTGACTTAGCCTGGGCATAGGCAGTAGTTGGGTTCTGCGGCATATCTGTTGGAATTTGAAGTGGATGAACACCAAAACTTCTCAAGACCTTAATTACTCTTTCCGAATCCTCAGATGAGCTGAATACAACTAGTGAGGATTTTTGCTCATCAAGTTTATTAATATAGAGTGGAAGATCACCAAGACTTTTTTGAATCTCCTCTTGATCTTTGGAATCAATAACAAAAATATCTGAATAGAATCTCTTGAGCTGCCTGAAGGATGATAAATCTAGATTGATAGTTGATGCCATCTTAAGTGCAGCTTCGACATTACTATATTCTTCAATTGACTTGGATAGCTTGTTTTGTTCCAACAAAATCTTTTTTGGCTCATATAACAAGGCTTTGCTCTTATCTTCCAAATCAGTTATAAAATTTTCAATATCGTTAATAGCATAGTCTGTCTTACCCTTGGGTGCACCTTTGAACATTGTAGCCATAACACCTGTCTCCAGTGGAATTCCTAACGCCCTGACTACCTCGTCAGTATCTTGAAATAATTTCTGAGCTCGAAGAAGAAGATCGTCAATATAAGGGTTAGAGTGCTCTGAAGAAGAAGCACTTGGAAGAAGATGAAACCACTCTAGTTCTGCTAACCTGCTTATTGCCTCTTGAGTTTCCAGTCTAGGCAACATTATTGTAGCTTTCTTAAGTTTGGCTTGCCCCACCTTTCTTCAATCCGTCTTAAATGTGAATTTCAATGTCTTTAAAATCTTTCCATTTCTGAATTACGCAAAAACAAAATGGCATTAAAATACTGGCTTGCGAACAGTCATAATACAAATAAATTTAATATCTAATTTCTATTTTTATTTATATTCGCTTTACATAGATATATAAAAGACTAGTTTTAGAGCCTTCTCTATTTCTGACCCAGAATTATGAACATCATGACTATACCATAGATCGCAATTGATTCTACCATGCCTACGAAAATAAACACTCTAGATTGCATTTTGGGATTATCACTAATTGCAGCTAGACCAGCGGCGCCTACAAAGCCAAGTCCTATGCCTGCACCAGCTCCTGCTAGACCAAAGGCCAAGCCTGCACCGATAAGTTTGGACCCCGAATCTGACCCGGAAGAGGAAGTTTGTGCAAAAGCAGCTGATCCCATTGTTATCATACACATAGTTGTACATGTTATAAGAACAGCCAAAGTTAAGATCATGCCCCGTGCTCCCCCTTTCATATTACTGTTCGAGCATAAACGCCATATTTAATTATAACTAAAAATACAAGTGACTTTACCTAATCACTTCCTAATACTAGCAGTGTAGTAAACTGAATTATGACATAATTGACTCATTCTAAATATATATACTATA
>JBKPMK010000137.1:0-11628 GCA_046732115.1 Thermoproteota archaeon | reverse complement strand
AATTTTGTAACAAAACACGTTCCAACGTTAGAGTTGGCAAGGAAAATTTCCCTGAATTATGCAGTTACCGATCTTATTGAAACATATTCAAATCTGATTAAAATTACTCCTGAAGGACCAAGGGTGATTATTTCTGATCTGTATGAAATAGGAATAAAAAAAATATCTGATAAAGAGATGGTCGCATTAGAATTAATTGCATCAAAAATTGCCAAAGATCTGGGAAAGATTTCCGATGATTCAATGCAAGCATCGGAGATCCAGTCTACTACAGCACTCAATCCTAAATCAGTTAGCTCAAGACTTTCAGAACTAGTAAAGGTAGGTTACGTGGTAAGAGACAATACAAAAGATGGAATTGGATCGACAGTAGTTTATAGAATTACCACCTCCGGGATCCACTGGTTGACCTCCACTATGATTAAAAGAATAAAACCACTATCGAGATCCTCGTCATCCTAATCATGCTCATCGATAGCATAAGCATAACAAATACCTCAATCATAATGGGGATTCAGAATACGGTCTCTTCTGAAGATATCTATAATTTCTCATTGTTCCAACTCTAGTAAGAATGCCTTCTCTTACCATATCTGTTAGCGAATGTGAAACAGCGGTTCTATCATAATTATATCCAAGTCGTGATAGCTCCTCATGTACTTCTCCCAGAAGCTTTTCTGCTCCAAAATATCCCTCATACCATAATTTTTCTAGTAGGCCTCTACATGTAGCCCCCCCTTTTGACATTTCCCTGCGCGGGGGCTCGATTAAATTTTTTATTCCTTCTTGATAAGCGGCATCTGTATTAATCTGTAGTTTTAAAGAATTAATTTCCTTTTGAAATTCAGCAATCTGGGCATTCAAACCTTGCATGAGGGTTGTAGATGTATCGATACCAGAAAGAACATCTTCCACAACTTGTTTAACCTTGCTCTCCAAACAAGTTATTTCGACCTCCCAGTCGCGATGTCTAAGCTTAATTTTAACTTCGTTGGAAGGAGGTGAAAGTGATTCGCTCATGCAATCTATATGTGTCGATGGTCTTCGCTCGATAAATTTGTTGCTGACCATATTGAACATGTTGCACAACATTAATAAGGCATGATCTTTTTATATTGTTGATCAACATGGCCAAGCAATTAAATCTTCAACCTGATGGGATTAACTTTAATGAATTCGAACGTGCATTTAATCAATCTTTAGGACATTGCTTGTCGTCTCATCTGCAGGAATTACTCAAGGGGAAAAAAATCATCTTTAATTCTGAGGATAAGAATCTTGTTCCAGTCGACGGATGGGGGATTAGAAATATTCCATACTGTACAACGCCTCTAACAACCATTCAACCAAGGATGGATAATACAACAATATGTGCAATAGATTCTAGCACAATCCAACTTGCAGAGACTGAAGATGGGACCCTGTATGGTGTAAAAAGCGGAGTAGTACTTTCCATTGGAGCCCAAGCATTAATTCACTTTAAAATTGGTCCTATTTTGCTTTATCTTAGCGAAGAAACTATTGGACATTCTCAGCTTGATCATAGATTAGCAAAGCTTATTTTAATTGATAGTGAATTTGCAAAACGGCTAATAAGGATCCGTGTTGAAAGGGTGATACAAATGGAGCTGTCAAACAACTTCAGCAAATCGGTAATACTCATCGATGGATCATTGAAGTCATCTCTCTTTGAGGAAAAAAATCAGAGTATTAAAAACGTAGCTGAAAACTGCATTCTAAAGCAAAATTCTATGATTGGGATAAGCAAAAGTAGCAAACTTAGGATCATCGATAGAGTTTGTACTCCTCTTTCAAAGATTCAAGGACCGGCATACATGGATGTCAATTTGATAATTAAAAGTCTGGTTCGGAATACTGTTGGTGACAATCTTATAGCAAAGTTTGGCAACCACAATAGTCCCATATTGAGAGTGGATGTTGTTTCTGGTAACTCAGATAAAGATGAGGCCCTTGGGAAATTATTGGGTAACGACTCAATAGCATGTGGATATCCCGAAACGTTGCGACTTGCACACCATGTTTCAACTTTTTCTTCCACTGAGACATCTTGCCTTAGAGGCCACGTATTAACCAACTATGATGTTATGGAACTTGCATCCAAAGACATACGCAAAACTTTACTAGGTTCTATCACGGTATGAAGATTTTATCAAAAAATGGCAATGAGCTGATTATGCTAGCAATGAAGAGCGATATTGCTAGTAAGGGTGACTATTTGATAATTGAAGATGAAAAGTCAAAAAGAAAGATGATTGTTCAGATCTATGATGAAGAATATCTTTCTTCCCAATCTTTAATTGAAGATATTGTGAAGGATGAGGTTGTAACAGCGTCAAGCGTAGAAAATTTACATGATCCGCTCAATATTGGGAATATATCTAAGATCATCAGAGATGCAAGGGTATTCCGTGTGAAAATAAGAGCTTCCATAGATTTATCGGGTAAATTATCGAGTGATGTAACATGGCTGCCGTCAAGGGTATATTCTAATGTAAGAAGGTTAAGTATTCCCGAGTTGGATATGTTCATTGAGAGAAAAGGGGTCTTCCCTATTCCGATAGGCAAAGCTAGAGGAGATGATCAGGATTTTGAACTTTATGCAGAAGACCTTGACGGTAGATTAAATATAATTACAGGAAAAAAAGAATCTGGCAAATCTCATCTTTCAAAGATCCTTGTGAAAACATTAGTACAACACGGAGCGTTTGTCATTGTATTTGATTTAAATAATGAATATGGAGGGCTAGCATGGAATAGTGACGGCTCTCCATCTTCAGTTCATGAACAGATAATGGTACTTGAGCCAGGATATGGATTAAAATTCTCACTCGCTTACTGTGGCAAATCTGCTATGTATAACATGCTTAAAAATGCGCTCGACATGCCAAGTGCATCTTTACGTGAATTCTTTAGGATTTGGGATTATCTCGAAAAGAAACAAACATTAGAGGTTGAAGCATTTGGTAATGCAATAAATACATGGAACATCAATGAGCTTGTAAGGGATGCTCTTATATCGAGATATCACGTAATTCAGTCATCGCGCTTATTTTCAAATAGCCAGGATGGGCAGGGGATAAAGTTTGAAGATGTGATATCAAAAGAGCATAAGGGAGCTGCAATAATAATTAGCATGGGGAAATCAACAGCTATTGCAAGAAGAATGATTGTAGAACTAGTTCTGAGCAAACTTATTGACTTGCTTGAGAAAATGGTAATTCCACCCATCTTTTTGTTTGCTGAGGAAGCTCATCTCTATGTTAGAGACACATATTGGGAGGATATAATCACAAGGATGAGACATTTTGGAATCTATACAACATTCATTACCAATCAACCTGACGCCATAGGTGATGGAATATATCGTCAAGTGGACAACATATTTCTGTTCAACTTTACTAATGATACAGATTTGGACAAAATCTCAAAAGTCTCGTTGGCTGATAATGAGACCATACGTTCAATTGTTAGGACGTTGCCACAACGTTATTGCTTATCTATTGGTAAAGTCGTATGTGATTTACCAATAGTCGTGAAAACAGCACCAGCAGAAGTACTAACACTAGGAGAGACTAAAAAATTCTTCGCATGAATATCTACCCCATACATATGCCTAACAGAGAATGTATTGTATTATGAATATTCTAAACTATGGCGGTTTGGCCACGTTTCTTTGTACCTATATCAACAGCCTCATTTATTTGCGATACAAAAATCTTCCCATCGCCTGCGGAACCGGTGCTCACTGTATCAACTATAGTCTTGATGACTTTATCTACATCAGAGTCTTCAACTATTATGACGACAGCAGCTCTAACTGAAAATTCTGACGTATATCTTCCAGTTCCTCTGCCAGTTTCGACTACTGGTTTTTCTCCTTTTCCCCTGCCTTTTGCATCGAGAATAGTGCATCCGCCGACCCCAGCATTCTTTAAAGCCTCATTTACATCTAACACTTTCTCACTAGCTACAATAGCTTCTATGCGTTTCATGTTTTGCTATAAAAAGGCCCTTATAAATAAGGCTTTCAAGCAGATTCAATCTAAATATTGTGTTGACTACGATGCAAAGACACCTAAGGGAGTCTTTTAGTCATATGTGATATGTATATATATATCCATAACTGACATTCTTTGATACGAGTAAATCATCATACCAAATTCCTATCACATAATTGCATAGAAAAAACCATTTTCGGAACTAGTAAATACTAGGATAACAATTGTATATATATGCATATGAGTAAATTAGAACTTAAAAACAGAAGTAAAGTAGATATCATTTATGACATACTTGCTTCTGCTGTTGATGGCGGTGTAAAAAAAACACACATCATGTATAAAGCTAATTTAAGTTCGGAACAAATGAAATTCTATTTTCATACTCTTGTTTCTCATGGTTTGTTGACTAGTGATAGAGACAGTGAAGATAATTTAATTTACAAAACCACACAGAAAGGTGTAAAGTTCCTCCAGTGTTGTGTACAAATAAAGTCTTTAATTTCTCCGGTACCTGACGCAAGAATGTATAATGAAGCAGCAGAACCACTGTATCTTTAGGCCAATAAGGGAATACACAAAATCGTAACAGCTGATTTTTAAAACAAGAGATAGCGTACATGCAATTAAATATCACGTCTATATAATGCTGAGCCATACAGAATTCACCATTGTAGTTAGAGCCATAATAGCTTAATTCTTTTTATACTTAGTTTTTTGAAAAATTACAATTGGTGGTTACGTTAGTCTTTTCAATTTAGTGCCAGAATTAAAATTCAGCCTTTTTACCAAATAGCAATATGATTACATGAATGTTCTCAATTTTTGGATCGTATAAATGCTTTAGATAGTATAAACCTGCCCAAAGATCGCATGATATAATGAGCATGTTTTACTTTATTAGGATAATTATTGATTGGAATACAGATCAATATAGATAACTGGCTTTAATAGTCATAGATAAATAGTTTTATATTTTTATATTCACCGTGTTTTTAACGTTAGTTATGAACTATAGTTACACTATAATATTTGCAATATGACAACACGATAGCTATAAAGGCTCATATAATAACATCTGTTCTTAAACAATGAATAATGATTGATAAGAAAGTGTTTTTCTCAGCTGCGATTGGCTTAGTAGCAACATTTTTAGTATACATAGGACTACAAAATTCTTTGAGGGTACCTTCTTTATCTTCTACTCCAATATCGTCTGAGACAGCGATTGCCATAGTAGCTAAAAAACAAAATCTCACGTTGTATAACATAAATGATTTCTATACTAGGTATGTATACATCAAGGGTGATGGAACTATATATGAGTCTGATACTGGCTCTAATTCAATAGGAAAATATCTTGGGAGGACAAAACCAACGCTAACGACGGGAAATCATTTTGCATGGATGGTTAAAGAAAATAGTCATAGTTACTTTATAGATAGCGTAACCGGAGAAACTATAACATAAGGGAGTTAGCTCTTCATTTGGAAGAAACTGATTAATTTATATATACACCATTTTTTCTTAATGATATCTAAGCGATTATTTATGACACAATTACATTATTAATGGCACTTTTAATGCTGAACAATATGAAATATATCTAGAAGCGCATCCATAAATAATTGTTATTATAACAAGCGATGTCAGAGTTTTCACATATAAGGAAAATGATGATTACTAACTCAATTAATAATCAACCAGTCAGAAATGTTAGTACAAGTAACAATATGGCATATCCATTACAATAGCTCCATAAGGCGAGTTACATTACTATATTGAAAGATTCAGATTAGAAAATAATATTGAACAATAATTGAAATGAATGCCAAACATGAACTAAATGTCGCCAGCTTGAATATTCGATAACCAACATCCTTTTCTGATAGTGGGCCATCAACCAAGAGCAGCCTAACTAATGTAGAAGGTGCATTCTTTTCCCTTGATGCGGCCAGCTTAAAATCATCAATCAACACTATAGGCCTCGACTTTACTTTTCTATGCTCAACAATCTTCTTTACGCTTGCAAGGAATAGAAAAGAATTCATAACAGCTGGTAAAATGGCAATTACTCCAATAATTTCAGAATTTCCTGCAATAGCTATTGCTCCATACATTGCACCCATTAATAATGTTCCAGAGTCGCCAGGAAATATCTTACTTGGAAATTTATGGTATTTATATAATGCAATTGTTCCAAAAAACAAAGGAAGTGCAGCAATGAATACTTCATTACTGCCGAAAATAGCTATACTGGCTAAAAGTGGAATCATGGCAATAATTACAAATCCACTAGCAACTCCATTTAAGACATCAATCGAGTTAATAGTATTGCCAGCGATTGGAATAATGACCAATATTAGTGGTATATACAGTAGTGGAATAGCTACCCTCCCAAATTCAAGGTTGAGGTGGCTCTCATGAGCACCCAGAACTATCAATGGGATTGCTGCTATTATCAGAGTAACAGGTTTGAACCAGCCTGGCAAAACTTTTTTATCATCGACAAATCCAATGAAGAAAGAGATCACAGCTGTAAGTAGAATAGCGATAACCCTTACTTTCCAAGTTAGCAAGAACAGAAGAATTTCAGCTACCACAATACCTGCAACAAGCGCCGGTCCTGCTGGCCTCGGAATACTTGGTTTGTCAGGTTTATGATAATCCTGTACTACTTCACCTTTTGCAGTTAACAGTTCAATCATTTTGGCCGTTCCAAATAATGTGATAAAAAAAGACGTAGCTGAGGCAATTACTCCATAAATTATAATTTCATTTGCATAGTACAGGTCGAGCATTTATTATTGATTTTACATTGTATGCGCCAGGTATATAATTATGTGATGTTCGAATTTTGTTTCTATGTTATAATAATATATATTTACCTCCTTTACGGTAATGAAAAGACATATTATTAAGCAAGTGTAATCCATGTAAATCTATTTTGTGTAGGATCTCAAAATTATAGCAAATTAGTTTCACAATTCTTTAGAGTGACATTAGAATGTTTAAGGCTGATTCATGACAATGATAAGGATAATAGTACTCAGTATTGTTAGTCGTGGTCAAGATAGTTCTAGTCATGTGAGATACTAAAAGCATTATTTTTGGTACTTGTATTTCTGGTATTTTTGGTATTTTTGTACTTCCAAAAGGTAACTGTTATTATGAGCTGAAAGTGCATTATTAGTAGGTCAATGAATAATAAAAGAAACCGATAGAAAATTTTTCATTACTTTTTATGATATCAGTTACGATATTTTAGACTATCATCTGTATTTGGACTATTTGTTTGTCTTCTCCAAATTCTCCTTAAGTTTCCTTGCTACAGCTGGGCCAATTTTTGGTATTCGAGCGAGTTTTAATTCTGGCATTTTTGCAACTTTTGTTGCATCTGTTACGCCAGCATCATATAAGCTTCGTGCTCTTATTCTACCTATTCCGTCAAGTCTAACAAGTGGTAAGAGTTCATCCTTTATACCATATTTTATACGAAGTCTAAGACTATGAATTGATCCTAGCAAGTCTTCACGACGGAGTAATTTAGCAACCTCATACAAAGAATAAGCCAGCCATTCGCTGCTCTCAGCTATTCTATACATATCTCCAGGTTCTACTCCAACTTTGTCATTCAATACTCTATCATTAGCTTCATTAATCCACCCATAAAGAGCTAATACACTTCTTGAGCAATCATATTCATTTACTTGATAGAATAGTTCATCACCATGTTGCGCGAATATAACACCTAACTCATCAATATCTTTTCTTCGTAATGATAATTTTGGATAAAAGTCTGCACTATTAGTAATAAGGCATAGAAGCCCCAAGACATGCTTATTAATAAAATCTTTGTTATAATCATTATTACTATTTGGAATGCGTTCAATAGATTGAATAGCCTTTCTAAATTCTATTGCAGTTAATGGATCAATATAAAGCAGCGATGTCCGTCTTCCAAAGTCTGTTGCAATATATCTATCATTTTTTGATTTGATAAGATCTTCTGATTCTAAATAGCTTAATGCATTATCAATCTTAAAAGTTACAGTTGCTTTTCTATATTGTTGAGCAAACAATGTGCTTCCAAATAAATCATAAATTTCAGATTTTTTCAATCCGGGAATACTTGAGACAGTGCTAAGCAGATGAACCCTGATTGATTTGTCGTTGGTCATTTGAGACCGCAAAGGTTCGGGACTACCTAATATGTAATGCTCATAGATATCCTCTGCGCTCGCTCCAGATCCAGTCACGATAATGGCTTCACCAGAGGTATCGTATTTTGGTCTCCCAGCTCTGCCGCAAAGTTGTTTGTACTCTAAAACAGTAATTGGCATATTCCCGCCATAGTCAGAATCATATCTTAATATACTAGATAAAATGACTCTCTTTGCAGGCAGGTTAACACCTGCAGCAAGGGTTGGAGTAGCAGTTAAAAGTTTGATTACGCCTGCTTTAAATGATTGTTCCACAATTTCTCTGCTTGATTGTCCTAATCCAGCGTGGTGGAAAGCCACTCCTCTTGATACTACTTGACAGAGACTTCTTGTAAGTTCTGTGTCATCACTGTTCTGAAGTATCTCTGTTGATATTTTTGCAGCCAAAGTTTTAGTAGCTTTATCAAGTCGTTTATTAACAATTTCTGAAGCCTTCAGGGCAAGTGAAGATGCTCTTTTGCGTGTCTCAGCAAAAATTAACGCTTGTCCACCGTTTTCGATACAATCTATAGCAATATCTATTGCAGAAGAGGAAATAGCAGGAGATGAGTTTTTAATTATGGTTTTACTGCCATCATTCATACGAATTATTCCATTTTCATATACTCCTTCGACCAACTTAGTCGGCCTCCAGTTACTTTTGATTAGCTCACAGCCTAACCACTTTGCAATATCTTCGGAATTTGTAACAGTTGCGCTTAAGGCCAAAATCTGGGATTGTGTATACATTTTACGTATCTTGGTTAGCATCATTTCAAGTGTGGGGCCACGGTCTCGGTCCCCAAGTAAATGTACTTCGTCAGCTACGAAGAGTCCGACTTTATAAATCCATTCAGCACCATGTCTTATAATAGAATCCATTTTTTCATTTGTCAGAACAATAATGTCTGCTTTTGAAAGTTCAATTCCTGATGAATCATAATCGCTAGTAGAAACCCTAATTCGGATTTTTCTATCATCGATATTAATACGGTCAAGAGCTCCAAAATACTCGTATTTCTCTGTAGCTATTGCACGTAATGGAGAAAGGTAAACGACTTTTAGTCCCTTTTCAATTGCTTTTATTGCGGCCATTATTGCGATCAGTGTCTTACCGCTTGCTGTGGGTGTAGTAATTAGCAAGTTTCTCTTCTCTAAAAGACCTTTAGAAATAGCCAATTCTTGTGGTGGATAGAGTGAAGAATAACCGAGTGAATCAAGAATCAACTTTATTCTGTGATCAGATATTGTAACTGTCATAACTTTGTAAAACCTATTGAGGTTGATGTGTTTATTAAGCTATGTAAACTTCTCAAGTCGTTTTATTTTACGTAGCTTCCCGTAATTCTTTTAGCACCAAATCCATATTCTTTAGCAGAGTTTTTGATTCAGCTGAATGTGTTCGTTAATAGCCTCAATACCTACATTCTTCTTTTTTAGTAGTATCAGCCTCTCTCAATTCCTCTTCGATCTTTTTCTTCTCTATTTTTTGCTCAATATACATTGATTTGATCAAGTGGAATTGACTCTTCTTTACCAATCTTATGTATTTGATTTAGGTACTCCATTGACATGTTTTTAAAGACTTGTCAAACTGAAAGGGTACATTTTACCTAAAAGCGTATACAGACGCGAAGCATTTAGTGACAAAGTACAATGTGGTAGGAGTCGTATTGTTCATTGTTATCTCACATTGTCAGTCGCCCCACTACGTTGTGCTACGTAATTACTGTGAGGCTTAACAAAATAATAGTTACAATTATAACATCAAAACCTATACCAGAACAAGGACAAGGTCTATAGCCTATAAATCATAAGCTTGATAGAATTCGATTATGTCTGATGATGATGATGCCATTGAAAACGTACTGATACTTCAAGGTGGAGGTTCTTTAGGCGCATTTGGATGTGGAGTCTTCAAAGCTCTTGCAAATAACAATATAAAAATTGACATAGTTGCAGGCACGTCAATTGGTGGAGTAAATGCTTCCATAATCGCCGGTGCTAAGCAAGACCACCCTGAAATAGCACTAGAACAATACTGGTTAGAGCTAGCGGAGGGCAACGTTGATATGAATTTGGAATTTCCTCTGGTAAAAGAAGATAAGTCATCTGAACATCAGGTAGAAATGTCATCCACAGAACACACGCAGATGACGCACATATCGCAAATTAATTCATCAATCTCATTTTACTTTTCAGCAATCTATGGCAATAGGAAAGTCTTTATACCCAGATGGAGGCCTGAATATGCTCTTACTGATCCGAAGTATTTTGCACCTCATAAGTGGACTTACCTATTTGATCATTCTCCACTCATAAAGACCTTAGAAAAGTTTGTTGATTTTAACAAACTAAAACCTACGGGTCAACTTAACTCACGTCTGATTATAACTGCAGTTAATGTCTTGACTGCAGAGCCCCTAATTTTTGATAGCAGTAAACAACAAATAACTTCAAAGCATATACTAGCTGCAACAGGCTATCCAACATATTACTTTAGATGGGTAGAAGTGGAAAAAGGAGTATATGCATGGGATGGCAGTTTGCTAAGTAACACACCTTTAAGAGAAGTCATAGAAGCATCTCCTGTAAAGGATAAAAGAATTTTTTTGGTAGAAAACTATCCCAAAAATATTGAGACACTACCAGATAATATACATGAAGTACAACATAGATCAAGAGACATTATGTTTAGTGACAAAACGTTGCATAACATCCAGATGTCAAAGGCGTTCACCTATTATCTTAAGTTTATCGACGAACTTTACCATCTCATTGAAGATCAGTGTGATTTTAAGAAAAAAGAAGATAAGGCTAACTTTAAAAGAATTCAAGCAAAATACAAGAAAATAATAGAACAGCATGGAGCAGAAATAAAGGATGTTTATTATATAACTAGAGAAGAGAGGTTTCCATCACTTTATGAGAACGCAGACTTTTCAATAGAGACCATAAAAGCTTCAATCAGAGACGGAGAATTAAAAACGAAGGATATACTAAAAGGCAGTGGTTTAATGAATTTATAATAATACTTAGTTCTCTACAGTCAAAAATCTGACTTGATTCCTGCTCTCATCTTCTTAAACTGCATATTCTGGGAAGTTATGAAATACCTCCACATGATGATTGATGAGTGAGGAGCCTGTCTCATCATTATAGAATTCAGGAAGCGAATGAACAAACCAACCAACAAGTACACAATCAGATCTCATCTAGCAAACACTGCAATACCCTTCTTTTAGCAAGACTTCTGCAATTGTATTTCGCTTATTATCTTTTAGTGTAAACTCTATTCTGGTCTATAGATTATTTCTCCATATAAGGAGCATGCTTTGCAAATACTTCATACTTACCATCATCTCCTCGTACGTTCAATTAGATTCATTAGCTCGTATCCATATTCA
>JBKPMK010000136.1:0-2788 GCA_046732115.1 Thermoproteota archaeon | reverse complement strand
CGATTGTGATCAATAATCAGAGTGCGGATTACGTAAAAACTGGACATGTATTATTTTACCTTTTGAATGCATATCATGTTATCACGAAGTATCATTCTGATTTTATCTCCAGCTTTTAGTTTCATCCCATCCCTGACTGGTTTAGGGATAGCAAGACCAATAGAAGATCCCCATTTAACAAGAGTGCCTTGGAATTCAGCAGACATTGAAATATTCATTATCATCTTGTATATAGGCTCTAGTCTAGACAGAAGAATAGACCCGGGTATATATAGTGGTATAATACAAAACGATCATGGGGCAACATACAACTATCAGTGAATATGGATCTAAAATGCGGGTTTCGAAATGGAAAACAATAGGCGTCAAAGTTAGAAGTGAAGAATTGCCGGTGTTGAATAGGCAATTAGGTCAACTCAATTATAATACTGCAGGAGATTTGATTAAAGATTTAATCGCTGGAAAAATAACAAAGGTGACAGACGATCAGCAAATTGATATTATGAAAACTAATCTTCAGACTAGCGGCCAGATTACTGGCCTTTCAGGGAAGCCCTACGACTTTTACGAACAATAGACGTGAACGAATTTTATTCTTATCTTAAAGAAAAGTATCAGGAACGTACTGCCAGATGTTATCTTAGTTATTTTGAAATATATGCAGGTATATTTTTCAGTATTACTCCTGATGTGGAATTATTCAAGCTTAAACCACACAAACTATCTTGGATACTACAAGGAATCAAAAGGTTTGGAGACTTTTATTTTAAGAAATATAACAGCAGAGAAGTTGTTCAGCTTATTAGACAAATCATCGAAAGATATGATTTGAACAAACACCTTGATATGAAAGATAAGATATATCTTGTTAGTCCTCAATTTATTGAGAAAAAGATCAAGAAAATATTTGAGATTCCAGGAGAAATCAGTTTTACTATTAAAATTGGATTATTAAGTGGATTGAGAACAAGAGTTGATTTACATAAAAGAAAAGGAAGTCTGTAATAATGGATATGGCTGCGATTGTGACAAATTTCATATAGTAAATTGCAAAAATGAAATGACTATAATTGCTATTGGATGGACGAGGGGAAATAAAAAGGCCTTAGCAACAATAATACCAACAAATCTTTGGAATAAACTAAGAGCATTACCCAAATTCGATTACTATGATATATCAGCAGCTCATAAGATAATGAAACGAGATATCGGTATTGCATATATAGCAATGAGGAAAATTCACTATAATGTTATGAGGTTTAGAGATACTGTATCTGTTGATGAAGCTGAGGTTTTGGCTGGCCGTTTTAAATCAGTTAGTGCAAGGTATTATATTATGCATGATCCTCAAAAGTTAACCTCTTCACATGTTACCTCCAAGGACAGGCTTCTTTTCTTCTTGATGGTATCAGCCACATGTATTTTCAGGTAACCTTTTCTAATATGCCATTTGTGTCGTATCCATTCTCCTCGATTAGCCACTTTAATGCCAGTGCTGTCTAAAACAATCACAATATCATTTCCTGATAATCTTTCATTGATTTTAATCTCTAGTCCGTTTACACATCTACTAATGATGCTATAATCTGGTATGCCTGGAATCTTTGTATTCGCAAGAGCTATACTACACCTTCTGTCTGTCTATATGGTAGATGGAAATATGCTCTCATGTAATCTAGAAGCTGAATAAAGGAATCTGGGTAGTTGTAGGGTCCACTAACCTTGCCATGGTTCATTTGAGACAATTCATTATCCCATCCATCAAGTACATCAAAATCCAGGAGCACTTGACCACGTCTTACTAGTGATTGATTATAGGAAGGCCAGTCAATTATATCAGAATAATTACTATTAGGTAGCTAAATGTGGAGTGGTCAAATAAATATCACTTACAACATAATGAATCATGCAACAAAGCATTGTTTTAAACAAGAAAATTGATTTCTACTTTTCAGAAATGTTTTCTTTTCCTTCGATAATTAGATTGTATCGAATGAGTATCCTTCTATTTATTCCTATTAACAGGCCTATTGAAACCATTAATAACAAATCAAATGCTATGGTAATAAGTACAGCTGTAGAATTATCAACATAAATTAGTCCATGTCTGGTTCGCGTAAACAAACTGCCAATAAACAAGACAGATATTATAATGCGTGATACTGTTCCTATCACATACACAAGATGAATATGTGTTCCGCCCATTGCATAAATAGGACCAGACTTTGATTCCTTCCAGAACGACATGAGACGATTCGAATGTAAATAAGAATAATGTTGTAAACCAACAAACAGAATAAGATAAGGAATAAGATACAAAATTGGAACGCCAACATTATAAAATGAATCAAAGATAACAATAGAACTTAACGCTAAATAGAAAATAGACTCAACTATAATTTTTGGCTTTGTTACTTTTCTTCCATGTTTAGTCCATTTTAGTCTGGTAAAAATTACAATTGCAATTACTATGCTATACAGTATAATTCTACCCATATCGACTCCATATAGTGCTATAGACTCTTGGGCATCTGATAGATGGAATTTCATAGGAGCAATATTGTTAAAGGTAAAAGCATGTGTACTTGGCAATGTAGAGAGTATGATGATGAAAATAGTGGATATAGTTAATACGAGTATTCTAGCCCAGTTTTCCCTATAGACACTGTACCGTTTTTTTATTATTCTATTACACCTTATTAAAAATTAATATCATCCAATTTTAGATTTTCTACCCGGTATTAAACAAGTGTAGTCGATAATAATAATAAATAGGCTACATCTTATC
>JBKPMK010000135.1:0-8126 GCA_046732115.1 Thermoproteota archaeon | reverse complement strand
CAGACAACAAATTCCAGAGAAAATAGTTACCAACCTGATCAAAAATGCTCATAGAGCACCAAGTGCAGGTCATACACAAGTTCAGGAATTTATAGTAGTAAAAGATGCTTTAACAAAAAAGAAACTAAGAAAGGCAGCCGTAAATCAAGAATATGTAGAACAAGCTCCTCTGTTGATTGTTGTATGTTCTAATACTTCTCGCTCAGTAGGTCGTTATGGTAGCCGTGGAAGAGAATTCTACAGTATAATAGATGGTACATTTGCTTCTATGCTTATCTTGCTTTCAGCCGTAAATGAAGGAATTGGTGCTTGCTTTGTAGGAGCATTTGAGGACAATAAAGTGTCAGAAATACTTGAACTACCAAAAGATGTCAAACCAATAGGTATAACCTGTATAGGATATCCTGCAGAAAAACCTGAAAAGCTCAAAAGAATAGATGTTAAGGCACTAGTTCATTATGAAAAATATGGTCATAAATCGTAAACCAAACTGGACTATTGCAATGAATTTTTACTTACAGTAGGAATTAAAAATTCAATCTCCTGCATCCTAGCTGTTAGAGTCATATGCTGGTCTGATAGCTGTGCTATGGCATCGTCTTTAATTTTGTCAAGATTTTTCAATGCTTGATTTAACTCTTCTAGCTCTTTCGATGACGATGATGGCGACAGTATCTTCTAATGATTTAGAAGAATCAGCGGGATGATGAAAACAGAACAGTAACCCGCTGCTTGTGTGTATACTTAGTCTCTACTTAGAAACCTTATCTTAGAAAGTATAAAAAATATAAAAAGAATAGTTTAGCTTCGGAAGCAGATGAAGATGTGAAAACTATATGTTTGATGCTATAACCCAGATAGAAAAGGTAGACATTCTAAACGAGAGTTTTAAATGACTAGCAGTAGACTACAATACAAATCAGATGAGCATTGGTTCTTATTCTTGTGAGAGTAATTATAATAGCACAAAGAACAAACAATAACATTGAGTGACTTTGCATTCTATTATTACAAGTCCAAGTATTACTAGCCTGATTTGTTTGTTACAGGCAAACTAAATGCAAAGGTAGCTCCAATTCCATCGTTATTGTTTTTGTTAAATGCTCATATCTTACCGCCATTGGCTTCAATAATACTCTTGGAAATAAACAATCCAAGGCCTATGCCAGTTTGAGATTTCGATACAAACTTTGAGAAAATCTTTGGCATTATTTCGTCTGCAATTCCAGGACCAGAATCTTAAAAGTATGACTCTTGTTCTTGTGTGTTCTATTGTCTATTGTTTATTGTGCTTTTCAATTATAGTGTCAATCTTTTTATCCAAATCAAGTATTTGACTGAGCAGATTATCATGATGTTTTTGGAATTGTTGCATTGATTTTAGGATTCTCTCATGATGTTCCTCAATTCTATGTATGCTCCTGAGAGTCTCGTCTTGCTTAATAGAGGTTTTCTTCTGCAGGTTATATACCAACCAGCTTATTACTGCACCGATTACCGCCCCTAAGACAATACTGATATAGGTACTTGATGCATTTGTCATGTCTATACAATCCTTCATGATTTCGGGCATACATCCCCAAATCGCAAGAATTTGAAATAACATAGTAGGACGATATTCCCTTCTCAATCTTATAACTTACCATTGTAAGTGATAGGATGTGGCTCAAAGTAACTTCTATATATTCTACAACGTGTTATTAGTATAAACCACTATTTCATATCTGTCCCTAATATTCCAGCATTTCCCCAATTCTCTCTTGAGACCTCGTAAATTAAAATTCTTACCTTTTCCTCATGTTTTCATAATCCTTGCTGTCTCTCTTGTCAGCACTTTCACTAATTCTCTTTTCTGTTCAACAGACCTTCCTTGGCTTATTGTAATTTGTACTACTGGCATAATAATTGCTTAGTTATCTCAGATATATTATTAATTCCGTCTTCTTAGCTATTCTCAAAGGCTAAAGAAAGAAGGAAACATTTTGAGGAATTGAAAGAATAGTAGTTGCTGATTTTAACTACAACCATAACCAAAAAAGAAAAAGAAGAAATGGAACTAATCTATTTATTTACCACCAAATAGCTTACCTATTATAGGAACTTTAGCTAACGGATTTGTGGAGTTTGAAGTAGATTGATTAGCATTACTGCCACCTTGAGTTGCATTGGTTGTTTGAGCATGTGCTGCTTCTGTTATAACAGATGCCATTACAAGTCCGACAGCTATAACTACTAATACTGCTGCTGCAATAGATAGATGGTTTATACCAATTTTTCTTTTTTAAGGTTTTACAAAAAACTACTTTTTAACAAAAATAACGTCAAAGGCTCAACGTAATTATCTCATATCCATGCGTAGGAAATATCGCAAAACAGGTAGAGAATACAATTGATACCATCTGGTATAACTATGATAAACTTATGATTACAAATATGCTAGTATCTTAGTTATATCTCATTTTGATAGTTCATTGCTAAGAAATTGTTGTTAAGTATAATATCACCACTTCCAGGTTATCAAATGTAATATTAGTTGGTTACTAACAGAACAATAATGGCAGCTATGTTTACCATTGCCATAGCCACATCGCTTGCAGCCGTAAGTGGTCTGATAGGCTCTACATATTTTTGTACTCCTAGCTGATAAGTATTAATACGATATTTTAGGTTCAGATATACTTCTGTAAGCAGAAGATGATGCTCTTTTAGGCAATATGGTTAACGTTTGGAATGCATTCCAATGTACCTATTCGTGGAAGACTAATTTTTTGATTTATCAGTTGGCATCATATGTATCATATACATCAGATAGCATTGCTAAGACACCAATCGCTGGCATGGCCTTATCTGTGATACTAGATACTGGTATTATATAATCTTGAAACCATATCAATTCTTTTATTTTATTTTTTCTAACGTACATGAGTCTGCTTCGGTTTCAATTACTTTTTATAGCTCACGACTCAATTTAGCGGATTCTCTTATACTATCTATTTGTATATCATCGCTTCTTGTTATCAGTTTTGAAAATCTAGGATGTGCTTCTTTTCCTAAGATTATTGCTTCTTTTCCCTTTCTTAGGAATGCCAATGTCAATCCATTATCTGTAAGGTTCTGAGCAAATTCTTTTGCTGTTTTCAATTTATCAAACAATCCTGGTCTGTTTTCATCTCCACTTTCAGTTTCGATAATTGTTGGGTGTATGAAATCAACGTTAATCTTTTCTTTTTCTTTGTCAATGTCAATATTAATTGCAGGTTGAGCTTCCATCTCAATATTGATTTTACCTCCTATTACTGTTTTTAGCGATTTAGCAAGCAAGTCTAGTAGTAGCATTTGCTCAGTATTCTTGTTATCATGCTTATTATTTATCATAATATACCTATATCATTAATATTATTATGTTTCTCGGTTCATTAGAATCTCTACATAGTAATAATTAATTTATTCTATATAAAACAATAGGCTTTTTTGTCAATCTACCTATTATCTTTCTTAGATGCCTCTGTAGTCCATTGTATCTTTCCATTAATCACCCATTTGGCACTACCTATATCTCTACCATCAGGACCTTTTGCATGAGGTACATCAATTTCCAGGTTATCAAATGTAATATTAGTAGACATATTTGTACCTGAAAGTTTGTTTACAATTTCTCCCATTATTTCAGACCAATGGCTTGGAGCATTCTCACTCTTTTTGGTATTGTTATTATCTTGACTCATGCCTTCAGGTTATTATGCACAGAATATAATATTTTTCATTTCTTTTGAGCATGTGCCCAACGTTTTTTTGCTGCTTCGCTCATTTTCCTTTTTGTTTCTTCTGTATGTTCTCTTTTGCCTGTAATGTAGCTCAATTTTTTGCCTTTATTTCATGGAACACGTCCTAAACCTTTACCTTTATTAGCTTTGGAAATTCTTAATTTTGTTTCTTCTGATATTCTTCTTCTTCTTCTTATCATTTCAAGTATTTTCTTGTTTTAGCTGCAAAAGATTGCTTGTACTTATGGAAGGCATCTTCTTCTTAAGTACAACTCTATTTTGGTCTATTAGAATAACCATTGCCATAATATTTGTAATTGTCATTATTGTGCAGGAATGTAATCATATTCATATTGTTCATATCTATGCCTGTGCTCTCTATGTTCATGAGAAGCTCCCCATCCTCCAATACCACCTGTGTATTCTCCTGTAACTTCCAAAACGTCTTCATCTTTACATATCTCTTCTAACATTTCTGAAGTTAATCTGTGATTAGCAACATAATGAGTACCATTATCATATATTGCTGGAACCATACCAGTTTTTTGAATTATTAAATTCCTTTTTGCTTGTGAATTTGTTCTTGGTTTTGTAAATACTTCTACCATATAAAAAGGTGCAACTTTAGGATTTTGCTGTTCTCGCAATAACAAATCATGAACCAATACAGGGTCTGCTTTTGGTAAATATGTCTCATATAGTGTCTGCAGTCCTTTGAAGACCGTTTTAATTTCTGTTATTTTTGATGAATACATATAGCATTATAAGCCTTAGACTGATTTAGGTATGGTGCAAGTCAAGCTGCGTTTTTAGTATATGTGTAGTAATATTTGTCTATTATTAGCTTCTCCGGTAGGCAAAACAGACAGTTAAGCTTAAGGCCAAATTTCCATATATACGCAGCTAAGCAAATAATTATACAACGCCGTCTCTTTTCTACCACGTTTCAGTCTCTTAAGGTAGATTGAAGAGGCCTACTGTTCAGGTTGTCATACCAATCTAATTGAGAGTCATATTGCATTGTAATAGTATGTCATGATAGCCAGCTAATAAATACAAGAAGTTTTGTTTTATAGCTATAGCAGAATCCTTATTTCAATTGCTGTAGCGTATTTTGCGTATAGTAGGTGCTGCAGTACTATATTGGCTGCTCTGGATGGAGTTATTCGGCTTGGCAATTGTGAAAGTTAACCATATGTATACATGTGTATCTAAAGTAAATCAAAAATAAGACTACCTATTTCGCAGTACTGTTAAGTGGATTTGTCATATTAGCAAGCGGGTTTCTTGTCATTTTAAAGACAGGATTTATCATACTCTTCATAGGACTTGAAGAATTAAACCCAGTTATTCCAGTCGAATTTGTACCAGTGGCTTTGGCTATGGATTCAGCAGTTGCATTCTTTTGAACTGCTGTATTGGTTGGAAGAGAAGCAGATGCACTGTTATTGGTATTGGTATTTGCAGCATCATTTGTATTCTGAGCAGCCACCAATAAAGTGTTGTATGACGACGAGAATAATACTATCGTTGATGCCATAAACACTGCTATCACTCCTATAACAATCTTGGCCTTATCGTGCTGTATATTTTTACAAATAGGACGCATATAAAATTATAATCAAATATAAAATTTAACAGTTATAAGCAGACATATTGAGAACACATAATCAAATATCAATCTTGACGTCATGAATTGAGAATTTAAGCAAATGACGTCACATATATTAAATATAGCCGATAATATTCAAAAGTAAATATATGGCCAATTATTGTTTTGCTGTTCCTATACTCCCAGGAGGAATAGAACAAATGAAGAAATGGAATCAGGAAAATATTGCTAATAATAAAGAACATGATGCTGTCTTTGAAGCAGCAGGAATATCACGTGAGCAGGTTTGGATTCAACATTCCTCCCAAGGAGATTTTGCAGTAGCAAGTTACGAGACAACTAACCCTGAACAATCATTCAAAGTATTTGCTACATCCAATGAACCGTGGGCTGTAAAGTTTCGTGAACATTTGAAGAAAGCACATGGCTTAGATATTGCTCAATCATCACCATCTACTATGCAGATTAATGAATTAATAATCGATTGGAAGAAATAAAAAATTTCTTCTTCTTCTTTATTACTAATCATAATACAATGTGTAATCTAAAAACATGCTTCCAGTTACTGTTGTCGCGGTAGTTAGTATTTAACATTTATTCGAGATATTATATATGTTATATGTATTCGTCATGTCAGATATTTATAAAATCTGATTTAAAAGAAGCAGCGGGATGATGGAAACAGAACAGTAACCCGCTGCTTGTAGATATTGTGCATCTTCTTTTTGTCAATGCCTACAGGTAGCAAATACAGATACTATTCAAAATATTTAAAAAATTTAACAGATTTCTCTGTATTTGCTTCTATATCATATATCGTACTATAGCGACTGTAGCTATTGGCCGTAAATGGTTCAAGTCACAATTTTTCTAATACCAAGTTCTTGTTTTTTGCTGCTTGAGGTCATCGTTATTATATTATTATTATTATTACTGCCTCGATAGAGCCCTATGTTCTATACTTTTAGCAAAGTTCGGAGTTTCTTGGCGGTTGGATACATTATGGAGCTAGAAACCTTATCTTAGAAAGTATAAAAAATATAAAAAGAATAGTTTAGCTTCGGAAGCGATGGCTATTACTATTATTATTGTTTCTTAGCATAATCTGCTAATCCTGTGAAATCAACTGCAACTACAGGCTCATTTCCTATAACCCATGCATTATGTCCTGGAGGCACAACTAGCGCATCTCCAGGCCCAAACTCTTCTTCTTTTCCATCGTCCATTACAACTTTCATTCGTCCTGATACCATATATTGGGTATGTGGTGCTTGGCAACTATTTGTATTGACTAGTGGCTTTACACATTTCTCCCAACTCCATCCTGGCTCCAGAATTGCTCTTCCGATAGTCATATCACCAAGCTTTGCAAGTTCAATCTTTCCTTTTTCAAATGTTCGTGTTTCATCTGGTGAAGAATCCAAACTCTTTTTCTGCATGCTTGCCAATTGTTTTTATCAAAGGTAATATTGTAATTTTGTTTATAAGAAGTTCTTATACAGAATAACTAGGCGTGATTCTATATGCTGCTATATACTCTTATTGTAATAGAAAACAAAAAGCAAAATAGAATATAATTTTGAACTAAATTGGCTTGTATTGCACTATTTTTATAGCCGAATGAGCCGAAGTATTAGCGCTTTTCTTAACACGTAATTAAATGGCTTATTTGGCAGTGAGTATTTTTGAATATTTTACTAATATGGCATACTGCTAGAGAAGACCATCATATTGAGATTTATTATTTCAAAGTATTTCATTGTCTTAGCCGCAAAACTGTTTATAGTTATCGAAACATCTTCTTGCTTGATATGACATTCTCTACATATAGAATATTTGGAAACTATCCTTTGTTCACAATCAGTTAAAAATTCGAATTCATTACAACCTATTTTCATTCCACAAAATAAAGCATTTCAATTGTTACTGCGGAATCCCAGCCTCAATACGAGGAGTAAAGGCGTCTTAACAAAATAATCAATTAACCTTGTTACTTGAGAGTTAAATAAACCATAAAGCGCCATTAGTTTATGGACAACAAAAAAATCACAGTCATGTATTTGGTGGGATTGTCTAGCATTGCCTTGGCCTTGGCATTTATGATATGGCCAAACAATTACAACAATAATGCAATAGCTCAACTGAGCAGCAGCAGTACTATGAGACCGTTTTCCATGCATATGAGCTCACCTTTACAAAATCAAAATTGGACAGGCTCAATATCATTAGCTAGTCCCATATTGGACATGTTTAAGTCAAAAATACATACAACCCTCAGTGACGCTACTACAAGTGCGCTGAATGCAGTAGGAGGAGGTTCAAATTCATCAGCTGTAGCAGCATTTATTCATCCTGAAAATGGATTTTTAGTGTATAATGTATTAGTTCTGGATTCAAGCAACAACGTTCATAGAGTATTAGTAGACCCTGGAAATGGAAAAGTATTATCTAATCAACCAATGTCTATGATGGAGATGATGTTTATGATGCATCCTTCCATGGGAATGGGTAGCATGATGATGGGTGGAGGAGGACCTGGCATGGGAATGATGATGGGTCCTCCTAATGATATGATGATGGGACAGCCTAGCATGGGAATGATGCAACATGGAATGATGGGTGGTGGCCCTCAAGGTATGATGGGGCCTTCTCCTAGTATGATGGGTCATGACATGGGTATGATGGGTGGTGGCACTCAAGGCGGTGGTGCATGGCCATAAAAGCAGAACTGCTATGCTACAAATGTAGAT
>JBKPMK010000134.1:0-4837 GCA_046732115.1 Thermoproteota archaeon | reverse complement strand
AACAAGATGATCATAAGCATAAATTGAATCAAAGTTCAAATTATCCGCTGCTGTGGCAACAGACTTTGAGAATTCATATTGGCTAACAGGATTATTTTCTTGGTCTGATGGGAGATCACCTCTTCTCCATCCTTGTGGAATGGCTAGTCCAAATTTTATATTATCTGGCATAAATGATATCTGTTACAATTATAGTATACGATATCTATTAGAACTATTTATTTATAGTCAGCAATATTTGTGTCAGTGCATTATGGTTACGATAGAAGAAGGGGACGACCTAGGAAAAATATTGCAACTACTCATAGAGACGTTGATTAGAGAGCACAAACTGGATCCAAGTACAGCAAATAACATTATCAACGAAGGAAAGCGAATCAAGCAACAATAGTTAGAGCGTAATGATAAACTGATGCATGGTAGATACTAACTGAAGAAGATGCCATGCTAAGAAGATTACCTATGTTTGTATAGCTGCAGAATTACTAACTGGAAATTTGTATGTTCAAAATGTTATGACAGGGTATATAACCGCACGTTAGTACAAAGGGCTAATCTTGTATGTATTCATTTAGAATCAAGATCTTTTGCGAGCTCATAATATGGTGATCTCAGTTGTCTCTAGATCACCTATTGGTGGACTACGTGAAGTTATTCAATTTATTTGCTTTCAATCTAATGTTGTGGTTTTTTGTTTAGCTTTAATTACCTGCTTAGTATCTCATTATCTATAGCAACGTGAGCGATATTGTAGAATATCAACGACAACTAATACGACAGATAAAGAGAGTGACCGAGCGATAGTTGATTGTTGTTGTTAAATCATCTTGTCTATGAAATTATGGTAATATTCGTTCACTATTACCATTTTTCAATTTTTCATATAATACATGGGTAGAATGTGCCACAAGTTTTGCTACTCTGATAGGTTCAGGTATAGAACCTTGTAAAGTGAAGGAGTTAAGTATTGTTATGGCGTGCTTTAATGTTAAACCCCAGTATCGTATAAAAAGAAATTTTCCAGTTTTTAATAATACTCGATCACGTTTACCTAATTTACCATACTGCTCGAGCTTTGATTCTGGATTATCAGGAAAGTGATGCCGTATACTAGTTTCCAGCCCAGCAGAATCTTCAAATGTTATTGCAATTACTGGAAGTCCAGTCTTAATTTGAATTAATTTGCCATTGATAATATTATACATACTTACGATTAAGCCATCTAGGATTATACAATTTATATCGCTCCTTTTTAATGACTTAAACATGCATAGAATATTTTCTGTTGAATCATTACCTTTTAAGGTTGTGTTACTGAGAACGATTCCATCAATTATCAAATCACGTCTCATTACTACGCCTGCAATGGTCGACTTTATACATGGCGGTCTGAAACTTTCTGCTACCCCAAAAACCCGAACCCCCTTTTTTTCTGGATGGAATCTATGATTGACAATATTTTCAGAATTATGACAATCATTACAATGATTCTTCATAGCTCTATAGAGACAGTTAATTTAAGCTAAATAAACTATATCTTTGTTTTTTACACAATAGATGATTTGTTTCAATCTCTAAGGTTAAGAATGATGATGATATGGAAATTGCTTACCATAGAGTACAAAATAATCGAGAAGACAAAAATTGAAAATGAAATGAAAGGTGATGGAACCAATAGGAAAGAGTTTACGAAAAAGCTAGAATTAACCGAGGCAGATCGCATTATGAAAACCGGCATGTACATTCGCTTTCTATTAGATTGCCAACTTTGGATGAATAAATTGATTTCAAGATTGGGTATAAAGTAGTGCCGCGAAGTAGTGAGAGACAATTTTTTCAGACAGCAATGTGACGGCACATCTCTGTTTTCAGCCTTATTAGTACAGGTATAGTCGATTCGCGATGATCATTCATATTCAAACGTATTGAGCAACATCTGAATGCATTCTTTGGAGGAATAATAACGATTTCAGTAGCGGCCATTGATTTCTCGAATAATTCAATGCTAAATAAAACGAGATTCTGGTTTATTGTATCTATTATCATCTCTGCGATAGGATTTCTTTTAGAAAAGTAGTTAAGGATCATCCCTCGTAGGCTTGGTCTTTGCGATAGTATATAGATAGACTCTGCCATAACACTTTGAACATAAGAATTTAAATCCAGTAATTCTGCAGCTATACAAAGGTATACTTCTGAGTCTATCTGCTCTAGCGTCTTCTTCTAATAGCTCTGCAAGTTCTGCTTTAGCTGTTTGAGGTCATTGATAATGCTAACACGAGAATAACTTTCCATCCACTTTATCCGCTTTTGTAATATGGCAATCTGTCATTATGAGGTTTAGGCAACTTACCCGCGATAGATACAGCCAAACCACACTTCTAGCACTTGACAGACTTATCTGATATCTGCAGTGATTTAATGGTTTGTGATCTTTGCCTTTCCATTTCTTCAATTTGCTGTAAAGATGGAAGCTCAAAAGGGCCGTTCAATATGCCTTACTTCTTATCTGTCCAAGCCAGCTATAATCTTATAGTGTTATTTCTCCATCCATCTTCCATGAACAGTCTAACACAAGTTTAAGGAAATGGCAAAATGAAGGGTGTATTGTTATCTTGTCCTGACTTACCAGCGCTGCCGGTTGTAGAGGAACGATCATGATCGCCTAGGCCTTGCTGATTGGTGCAGTTTGATCCTTGTTCGCATGACGTCTGTGATTCAGGCGTAGGCGCAGTTGTTCCAGTCGGCGATGCGACATTTTCTCCACTTCCTAGCTCCCCTTCTTTTCCGGTTTTTGCAGGTTCTACGCTCTGTAAATTATCATGGGCACCTGAATTACTGCTGTCATCATTTGTGCCCTGGTTTTTATTATTATTATTAATGCCATCGCTACTACCATCATTGTTTGAATTATCCGAACTTTTAGTGTTTGAACTACTACGACCATCTCCACCGCTGCTAGCACTGTCTTGTTGTTTCTTATCAAACACATTGCTGTGATGATGATGGATTACCGATTGTAATGATAAAGCAGCGACAGAAGAATAGGATGAAGAAAAGCCAAGCAGTACAATTGCCACTGTTGCGACTACCATTGTCAACGTATTACAAATCAGCTTTTGTTTATTCTGAGGCATTATTACTGGCTCATCATTAGCTGATGATGTTATGAAAGTATTTAATATGAACAGTAAAAATAACCAGAATCAAGAATAAGTATGGTATCTTCATCTTTATCTTCATATTCCCGAGAAATGGCCAAAAATAGATCTTGAGCAGATAAAGCTAAAAATCTGACCGAAGTAATATTTACGAGGGAAAAATCTGACATTTTGAGCACAAAATCTGACCAATTGGAATGGAGAAGATCTAAGGTAGTTGAAATGAGAGCCAGAGGTATGACTCATTAAGAAATAACTCATGATTGCAAGTATCAAGGACTTCAATCGCATCTGATATACAGTATTTGCGCGACCAAATTCATAGTACCTATTGGCACCATTATCCATATCCTTAAGAGAACATAGAAACCTCTTCCTTAATCTTTCAATATCCTTGTCATTTAGAATTTTACGTATTTCGTCGTCTGTTCCCACGACATCCATTGTTTGTAGAGCACTAATAAACAGATGGGTTATACGCTCGCATATAAAAGGTGGGACTTGAGGCTACGTAGATACCTTGTCATAACACTTTGAACACATACATACAAACTTCCAGCCAGTAATTCTGCAGCTATACAAACATAGGTAATCTTCTTAATTTGTCAGCCTTTGCATCTTCTAAAAGCTCTACAGGCACGCTCTTTATGAACAGCTACCCAAGAAAGCATATGTAGCTCTTGGCTAAGCTGGTCGCGGGCATTGTGATCAGCTAAAGATCCAGTAATTATTTCCTCTTCCTGCCTTTGCCTTCCTTGTTCTCAACATATTCCTTTAAAGAGCTCAGATTGTAATCATACATATCGTCAAAGAATCGCACTAGCTCTGATGTAGTCTTCTTATTCAATGAATAGAATCTGTTTTGGCCTCTTCTAATTTCAGTTACCAAGTCTGCTTCTTTTAATACACGTAGATGAGATGATAATGCAGGCAGCGTAAAGCCAAAATGTTCAGCCATTTCAGTCGGGGTCATGCCCTTATCTTTTAGTAATAGTAGAATTCCTCTTCGACTATCATCTGACAATGCTTTCCATGGTGAACCCATATGTGATTATATATTTAAATAACTATTTAAAGGTTTAAATATGAGGAAATCGTTAGAGAGAAAAATATAGTAATTGATGCTTCATCTGAAGTTGCTTTCAAAGCTATTACAGATCAAGAAGAGTTGACAAATTGGTTTCCAGATCAAGCCATTATGGAGGCAAAATTGGGTGGAAAAGTGAAATTTGTTTTTTACAAAGATAAAGAGCGCAAACAAGGAGAACTCGAGTGTGTTCCTGAAGGAACAATTATTGAATTTATTCCAAACAAGAAGGTCTCCTATACATGGCGTCAGACTAATGCTCCTGACTTTCCAAATACAGTTGTAACATGGGAACTAGAAGAAATCGCTGATAATAAAACTCGAGTAAAACTATCGCATACTGGATTTGAATCGAGTGAATTGTTTAAGCAGCATTATGAAGGATGGTCTTATTTCCTGAACCGTTTACAAAGCTACTGCAAAAAATGACAATGGTAAACCACAGGATCGGAACACGTGAAGAGTGGCTTGCGGCCCGGCTTGAGCTGCTCAAGGCCGAGAAGGAGCTGACGCGGCGTAGCGACGAACTAGCACAGTGGCGGCAGAAGCTGCCGTGGGTTCGGATTGACAAGCAGTACCGTTTCGAGAC
>JBKPMK010000133.1:0-4217 GCA_046732115.1 Thermoproteota archaeon | reverse complement strand
TAAAATACAATATTTACAGTATCACCTTTGTTCACTGCGATTTCAGAGGGAGAAAATGAATCTGGTGGAATTAGTAATTGCGTTTCATTAACATCTTCATGTTCTGACGTAAATAAATAAATTGTCTTATTATTTGAAGCTCCTAAAAAAGCTGTTGTATTGATTTGTTGATTTTCTAGAGTTGTTGTTAACATTGATGATGCAGTGGTAGGGTTTTCTAGTTGAGCTGCAGCAACATGTGAATGACCATTGTTCATTCCTGGCATCACCATCACCATCTCTGGTACAGCTATCAATGTTGCAATCATAGTAGCAATAATAATAAAAGACATCGTTATGGTAGTTCTGGCTGATGTTAAATTACTTATACTATTGATGTTCAATCTTCTATCAACTGTATATACAACTGACTATTACTTTAAATTAATTTCTCTTAACTTTATTTGCTAACCTGACTGCTTCGATATTACGCCGTATATTGGCGTATTTCCAAAGTGGTAATTAATCTTGCTTGGATCAACCCACAAGCTTATTGTACCTTTATCCATCGTCTTTATGCTAGTGGGTACATTATTCTGTGTGCTCCCTTCCATAGTTACTTTGGATGTGCCGTTAAATGTAGTTGTTAACACCTGGTCAGTGTTATTGACAAAATTATTGACTTTAGTTAGGTTGAAATCTGACACTGACATTGTATGTTCGTGTTTTGCTTGCCCGTTTAAGCGCACCATATCAAATATAGAATCGAAAGTAACTGTGGCTGGCACTATTTTATTTTCTTCAAACCTTGGTTTAAATACCAACAGATGCCATGTACCTGAAACTACCCATGATTGTTTGGCATTTGCATCGTTTTGTAAGCTTGCAATGGTTCCTGCTGCACTAGTAAAATTCAAACTATTTAATGCTGCATTAAGCGGGCTGCTGCTGCTACCATTCATAGGAATGGCTCGCGAATTCCCTTGTGCAAAAACCATGAATTTATTAATAGTATTGCTATCAAAAGATGTAATACAAAAAATCGCACTTGCGATGATGACACAAATACCTATTGCTGTAACAAATCTATTGCTGGTACTCTTACCCATTACCTATACACAAGTATCCAAGCTGCTTATTAACACTTTTAGATTAGTATTCTTGTATTTGAATTGGAAGGGTTGTCGCTATCTATTTATTTTTATTCCTTGCTTCGATACTATGATATTGCCATTTGTAGAATAAATTAATGTTTTATCGCTTATTGTTAGCAGTAAAACACATGCTCAAAAGTCCCACAGTCAGAGGAAATTACAAAAACCACTTGACAACCATAAGACGCGCCTACGTTTTATCCCTATAGCTTTTTAAGCATTATCTAATCGAATATGGTAAGAGAAGCGAACTTACCACAAATTAGATCATTCGCAGCATTCGTAGTTTTATTCGAAGGGTAGGATTGCACAAGTCATAGGTCTAGTGGAATGTTGGCCTTGACAAAGGGTAATAAAAGAGAATAATGACCGAAAATATAATGACTCATAATCAACAAAACGGTGTAAAAACAGAGAAAGCATTATTTAAGGTGGTAGGAATGTATTGTATAACATGCAAACCAATTGTAGAGAAGCAATTGAAGGATGAGCGAGCAGTCAAGAAAATTGATATTGATTATATGACAGATAGTATTATAGTTGAATTTGATCCGTTACTTATAACCAAGCAGGAAATAAAAGATAGATTAGAAAAATCCGGCTACAAATTTGTTAGGGTAGCAAATGCAAGATAGATGTAGTAGTGTATCAGTCACTTTCAGAAAACCTGATTTATTGTTACTTCTTCAGTTTCCTCTTTCTGTTCTAGCCGGTCGTCGTCTTCATCATAATCAGGTTCGTTTGATTCTTCTTTATCGTATTCACTATCATTAGATGATGATTTCAATTTCTCTTTAGATTTCTGAGATACAAACCTAATAGCATCATCTACTACATTAGTGAGTTAATCCAGCTTCATTGAATAATACTCTTTAGCCAAAGACAGCGCTTGTATCTTCTCTCCTTTGTCTTCAGTATTTTGAGCGGTATTCCATGCTTCTTTTGTGATTGCAGTCAGTACAACGAGACACTTCTCATATTCTTCCGGCAGTCGCTCGTCAATGTATTTTTTGATGTTAGTTTTAGATTGCTGTCTAAGGTATGCTATGTCTCTACTTATGATCGATTTATCAACTTGCAATACCCTTGCTATTTCTGTTTGATTACTTTCACTTTGCTTAGTAACTCCATTACTTTAGCTCTACGCCATTCAATCTGTTGTTGCATCTTTGTGCTCATTTGTTGCAATCCTTTCCGTTTAAATTTCTAAGATGTTGCATGTCCACGCTTGATAAGTTAAGTAGTTTACTTTTTCCCTCCGTTCCAATAGGTAAATGAAGTTCCATTAATTGGAGGAGGCGATGTTAGGGAAACGTTGTTTGTAAGAGTACATGTTAGGTCTGAATTATATCAACATGTTTAATTTCTTCAACTTTGTTCTTCTAACGTAATGGAGGTAGGCGCTAGAAAGAAGAACTCAGCGAGACTGCTCTGGGATACAAAACCACGTCGTGCAGTAAATCCTAAAGATATAGACTTCCAGACTGCTGAAGTCGTTCTTCCAAATCCAACAAGAGATCAGCAAACTATACAATCTTTCTTCAATACAATGCTGAATACTCAAATTGAAAAAAGCAAAATGAATAGGCTAATTTGGGGAAATAATCTCCTTGCAATGCAAGCACTTCTTGCTTCAGGATACGAAGGAAAAGTAAACCTGATATATATAGACCCACCATTTTGGACAAACGAAAACTATTATGCAAAATTTGAAGTTGGTGGAACTGAGATTACTAAGCTTCCTTCTATAATCGAGCGATTAGCTTACAAAGATATCTGGGAAGGTGGGATAGATTCCTTTTTGGATATGCTATACCCAAGATTGCAATTGATGAGAAGGTTACTTGCTGACAATGGTTCTATCTTTGTGCATTTAGACTATCATATTGCACATTATACGAAGTTATTAATGGATGAAATATTTGGTCTGGATAACTTCAGAAATGAAATTATTGTAAAAAGAGGCCGTAAAAAAGGACTAATGTACCAATTTGAACAAGTTGATAGAATGCACGCAAGTAATGACACAATATTATGGTATACCAAATCCTCTGTTAGCAAATTTAAGAATCCGCTTTCTGAAACAGAAAAAGTAGAAGCAAAATGGATGGGATTTTGGAGCAATGTAGACAGGCCCACAATGCGATATGAAATATTTGGAATGACTCCTAACAGAGGACAGTGGAAATGGAAAAAAGAGAGGGCAATGAAAGCTATTGAGAACTATCGAAAATTTGAAAATGAATTTAAAAGTAATTTGGGTACTGAACAATATGAAAAATTATCGAAAGATGAGTTAGAATTTATGAAGAACAAGAGCCTTTTAGAGTATTGGCGGTCAAATGGCCAGACACTAGAATTTATAAGAAAGCGTCAGGAAGTGAAGATCCAGTAAAGATCATGTTCTACTATGATTGAAGAATCTTCTAGATCCATGTGTGAAGGCTGTGAAGGCTCTGAAGGCTCTAGAAAGTGCCTACCCTTCACTTTTCCCTATTCTTGACCTTTTTCATCATTATTTTGTGCTTGATTCCCTCGTGAAATATCGTCATTTTCTGACATTTATCATTATTTGATGCTGGTGGCACTTTCATCTACGATATCATGTGCATAATGAGTGTAGTATTGCTTGTCATCCCATTCGTAACTACCTTTTCAAACTTGTTGCCCTTTGGAGAAATGGAGTAGTTGACGTATCCGAAAAATTTGGTAGGTCGGTCATGGTTACCTTCCAGAGACTTGTTGTTGTATGGAACTGCTACCATTTCAAATACGAACGGATAGCATATGCCCTTACCTTCGTAGAACCCATGCATCACCTTGTATACTGCTTTATTAGGATTGAGTTGGCCGGGGTAAAGTTGGCTAATTCTATCAACTAAGGGTTGTTTCCTTTTGTTACCAGCGTATGGTAGCGATACTCTCTTTGGGGGATCCAAAAGACTTCTCAGATGGTGGTAGAATGCTTCAATCTTCTTATGCTTATCTGGGTCTAACATCAGCTCAGCAATAGAAATTTGATTATCTTCTTTTTTCTGCAGATTACTACCCTCTCTGTATGTCTTCAGAACATCGTAAACTAGA
>JBKPMK010000132.1:0-4830 GCA_046732115.1 Thermoproteota archaeon | reverse complement strand
GAAGAGAGAAAAAATATCGACCTTCCTCAGTTATACCCTATAGGGATACAATACTCTTCATCTATTGTTGGTCTGCCATTTCCTGTCTCAAAGCCTCCAGGTGCTTTCGCAAGTGTTAAAGGATATGATGAGACAACTGGGAAAATAGAAGACGTAGATCCAGCAGCCTATGTTATTGAAGCAAAAGGTGACAAAGATCTAGAAACTAGATATTACAATCCATGTATTGACAAATAGGTATCCCTAAGGTAACGTTTCATATATACGAGAGATTATATTATCAGCTTTAAGCTCGAGATGTACTCGACTTCTATTCGACATAGACTGAACAAATCTTTCAAGCGAATCTGTTAATCGAAGTATTGCAGTATCTGCCAAGATCACTTTTATAGATCCTCAATTTCTTTGAAGGAGGGAGAATTAGTGCTGTGTAAAGGCGATGATACAAAAATCTTTCTATATATTGACAGTTAATTCTTAACACATTAATTGTTTGAATTTTTAGAAGCAATATTTGATTTATTCTTTTATTATGAAATTGGTTGTTCTCTTATTCCGGCTTGGAATATGAATCAATACAAAATATATGAATAATCTGTATTGGAGTCAGGGACAACTCCTTCTTATTTCTTCACTCACTTGTGATAATACCGCAAAATTGCCTAATTTAGAATTTGACGATTTATTCAGTCTTAATATACGACTATACGCAACTAAAAGTCAATATTTGAAATGTCAAGGTGAGATGTATTATGAGTTAGTAGGACGCATATTCCTGATTCTATTTTTCTTAAATCAATTGATACTTTTCAATCTCGGTAACGCATAATTTCAGAATTGAAGACAGGCAAAGAAAAAGTTGCAACTCTATTGGTGCAGGCGATGACTGAAACTGAAATAGCGCATGCGCTAAAGAGATCAATCTATTATAGACAAAGATAAAGTACTAATGGATATAGAAAGTAGCCTGAGCTTCCGAACTTTCAGTAGCTATGCAGTGATAATCTGTTGCTCTACCTTAGGTTCATAGGCACGGCTGTACCTCGGGTTAGTTTCTCTATTTTCAGGAGAGGCAGCGCTGATATTACCAATTTGTAATACTATTCTTTAACCATTTCAAATAAAATTGGTGTCACTACATCGAAAATTAGTGTGTAGGTAACTCAAGTTTTGGGTGTTCTTGATAGTCAAAATTTATGGTCGATAGACTGTATTTGGTCTGGACTTGTCACAATACAATCAAATCAAGGTATTCATTTTATTATAAATTCTTAGAAAGCGCATCCCCTTCGTTGTAGTTCTGTAAGTTCTTTGAAGTTGCATATATTCTATTAAACTATTTTGGTATATGAAGAATAAATATTCTTTAAATAAGTTATGAGTAATATTTGCCCTAACTAAGATTTCTGCTTGCTTCACTTCATTGCCGTTAGCAGCCTCCAATATACACACAATTATATCAAATTTATCCCTATAATGACGAACTCCACGTGAATTTACCTTGATACGAAATTCTGAATTCTTAGGCTGAGCCTCTAGATGTTGCATTTGAAGATTCTTTGGCCTAATAATTCTTGCAGCTTTCAATATCTAGTAAACTCCTTTTATTTGCTCTTTTGGAAATCTTCTTATTTGCTATTCTTTGATATGCTTCATCTTCCTCTGGCATTTTACCTAGTCTAATTTGTTTAATTATTATATTCCAAGTATTTATTTTAGCGACATGAATTCCAAAACTGGGTTCCAAAGATGGTATTTGACAATATCTTATAATAGTTTCTAACAGTGGTGACAATTGACTATGAAGAATATAACACTACAATCTCTAGTAGTATCAGCTTTAATGCTATCAACAATACTAGTTTTTAGTGTAGTATTTAATTGGCACGGAAACTTCATGCAGATGGGAACTATCGCAGAAGGAAAAAAAGATAGTAGTACTAATAGTGGTACACTAGACTCAACAGCCGCAGCATCGTCTTCCCAGTCCCCTTCCTCATCTTCTAATACAATCCAGTTATCTACAAAAGAGATATCACCAGGTGTATATAGATGGATAAGTAGCAGTAGTGGAGCAATAAATCCAACCTTAAAGGTTTCATCAAATACTGTTAATACAATAAAAATTCAAAATCCTACAGATACAAAGCACGAATTAATCATAGATACGGGCGCAGATGTATTACCGTCAAGTGATGATATAAAACCAGATAGTTCAGGCCAATTATCTTTCAAACCAACTACGACTGGTACATTTACATATCATTGTGCATACCATCCATTTACAATGAAAGGAACAATACAAGTGGCATCTGGTCCATAAAACCTTATTTTAAAAGGCAAGAGACAATTCATCTACATAGATGTAAATAGAAGTAAAAGGAGGGAGGGATGTTTATCAATTATATTGACATTGAAGAATCTGCACCCAAGGTGAATTTCAGCTCGGTTCAATAACGGATTATCATTATATTATTATTTACATAAATTGTGATTGGTAACTATTTTACCGATAGTTTTTCATACCATGTGCAATTAAGCTACTGCTACAAATTGGCCTCAATGTATCAAGGCTGATGGCGGCAATATAGGTAATCATCAATCTATTGTGTTCCTTGGAAATCCAGCCTTTGCAGTAGATAAAAGTGTAAATGCTAGGAACCAAAAGTGTGAAATTTCGTCAAATCAACTAATTTACTTTACTGTGTATCCTGGCGAGTGTTCTAGTGGATCAAAACCTCATGAAGGTGAATTTCCGGATATGAAGAACCCTGCTGATCTATTGAATTGTGCACAGGACACGAACAGAGTGATGAAATTAATGCAGGTCAAAATTGATGGTAAGGATGTTTCATCAGATATTGTCAGGCAAACTACTTCCCAGCCATTCAAATTCATAGTTCCAGCAGACAATCCTTTTGGGTTTCCACCACCTATTGCTGGAGGAAACAACACTTCAATGGCCGAAAATTTTTATCTATTCTTTAAGCCATTGCCAGTTGGAGATCATACTATAGAAGTAGAAGTCATACGTCAACCGCTACAAGCAGAACAACCAGTTGAACATGACGTTGCAAAGTGGAACGTCAAGGTAACTCCTTAATCAAAAAGAGAATATCAAATACATTCCAATTCATAGGAATTGTGGGCAAATGCCTTAATCCAGATACGCTTGAGATTTTTATATATCTAACATTCTAGTGAGGTGGAACCAGCCGCCTTTGCGTAGAGTCATTCCAGCATTAGAGTCATCTACATTCCAGGTGATCAAGCGATCCATATGCATCTCCACAGTTACATCATCACCTTTCGAAAGATAGGATGCAACAGTTGGATCATTCAACGCGTCCAGAGTCAGATATTTTGAATGAATCAAGCGATTGATCTTATGTGCCTCTTCTCCAATAACTAGTTCCACATGACCTTTGATCAGCACTCCTTTGAGATTCAAGCCGGCTCTTGATATATCTATCATCACTGATGCGCGTGGTCTACTCACAAGGTTTCGATACTTGCGGGTATTGTGAGAAGTAGGGATACAAATGTCGTTATCGATTCGCAGAAACCACATAGGCGATAGATGAATGCTCCCATCTTTATCGAGTATGGCGAGATTAGCGATGAGTCTCATTGAAAGAAGTTTGTCAATTTCGACGGAGCCGAAGACAAGGGGTTCGGTTGCAGCAGTGTCAGTATCAATAGTGGTTTGTCATATTCTTCTCTCTAAAGTAATTGCAGTTTACCACCATGATGTTACATCTGACTCACTATAACATACGTTATCTGTAAACGCAATAAAGGATTATCTATGCTTCTAGATCCAAAACATTTGTAACTATGAGATCAAGTAAGTTTTAACAATAGAAATATAAAAAATTATATAAAAGATGAGTCTGAAAGTTAATAGACATGAAATAATGTTATTTACACAAACTAAAAACCATTGTTCTTATCCAGTTCTAGATAATGTGATAATTCACTTCGTCATTCTAATAGTAACAATGGTAATAGTCGCCAACTTCAACATTATCTTTCCGAGTCTTCTTCTTCCTCTCTTATTAATCCTAATTATATACAAAATCAGAGATCAAAATTAGATACTATCATAGAAACTAGAATAAAAGTATCACCAAAATCACCATTTATCAAAAGGATTCTCATTGTAGATAATGATTCTGACTTTCCATTAACTTTCAAAGCGGGTTTAGAAGGTTATCATTATGGCGGCAAGAAAAGATTTGAAGCATATACCTATAACGATGCTTTATTAGTAGTAAAGGAATTCAAACCATAATTTTATGATCTTCTTCTAACTGATATTTATATGCCAAACATGCATGGCTTTGAGTTATGTGAAAAAATATTGGAATTAGATGTTAACATTAGAGTATGGTTTATGTCTGCATTAGAAGTAAAACTAATGGGTATAGTCTATTTTTGGCTCCCCTGCCCGGGGGATAACACCTAATAGAATTTAAAGTTGTGGATACCTGGCAGGTCCAACCTCTGAACCTGTAATAAGAGAAGGAAAATACTGTTTTTTTAAAGTAAGCAAATTCAAACGATAGGACTTAATCTGGAATTTATAGTTTCTTATTACAAGTATTAATTGTAAGCTTACCACATAGCTTTGAGTTTATCTGCAGATGATTTAGCATCGTTACTATTTGTAAAAACTTCCAAAGTAATTGTTTTATCGTAATCAATATCCTTTAGTGTTTTGATTGCCATTTTATGGTCTATCAAACCTTCGCCTATAGGTAGGTGTTCATCTTTCTGCCCATGGTTATCATGCCAGTGAATATGAATTATTTTGTCTCCAAATGTGTT
>JBKPMK010000131.1:0-7135 GCA_046732115.1 Thermoproteota archaeon | reverse complement strand
TTCAGAAGGAAGGAATATAGAGAAATTGCAAGATGAGATTATGGAGGCACTTTCTCGATTGGAACAAGCAGGTATGAATAGTGAAGACTATAAAGAGTATGATAACATGAATAGAACCTCAGACAATAATGATAAGAATAGTAATTTTTCTGCTGGTCAGCACATGGAGAATAATTCCAATACGACTGATAAGAGCTGTCTTCGCCAGCTTAGATAAAAATTAATGGCTCTTTATTTTCACCTATTGTATGTCAAAATTGAATCATTCACCACATCCTGCTCCCTCTCCACCTAATCCATCACATCACGTCATAAATAATCTCGCAGGGCATCTGGTCAAGTATCAATTCTCAAACGACAATGTTCAAGTTGTTGGATTGGGTAGTGGAAGTACGGTAGCGGGTATTGTCAGGGAGATGGCTAAATTACTAGACAAGATCGCTTTAGAATTTATTGCTACTTCTCTTCAAATAAAACAGGAAGCAGAAAAGAATGGCCTGAAAATGGTTGACGAGAATCGAATTCCTAATATTGACATAGTTATTGATGGAGCGGACCAGATTGATTCCAAATTCTATATGATCAAGGGAGGTGGTGGGGCCTTACTTAAGGAAAAGGTCCTAATCTCCGCAGCAAAGAGAGTAATCATTATCGCAGATTCAAACAAGTTTGTAGATAAACTTAATAGCTCTATTCCAATAGAGGTTCATCCTTTCGCTCGTTCTATAGTTTGGATTAAATTGCAAGAAGCCGGAGGAATACCAAAATTAAGAACAGTCGAAAAAGGTTATCCGTTTATCACAGAAAATGGCAATATAATTTATGATACATCGTTCAATATGCCATATAATGTACCTGCTAATGAGCTCAACTTGAAAAACATTCCAGGCGTGGTAGAGGTTGGTCTCTTCACAAGACGTGCGGATGTTTACTATAAGGCTAAATCGGATGGCTCATTTGAGGTGACCACCTTATAACGAACGTATACATAATAATATACCTTAGTACTCGCTAATCTTTCTGATTACAATTCAATATCATGGACAGGTCTAGCAACAAATTCACCATGTCCCAAAGTATTACTTATAATCTGCCCGTCATGCATAACAACTTTTCCTCGTACCATAGTCAAAATTGGCCACCCTTTGATTCTACATCCGTTATATATTGTATAATCAGAGTAAGACTGTAATAGATCAGGAGTAACCCTCTGCTCCAAATCCAGATCTACTATAGTCAGGTCTGCATCACAACCCCGTAGTATGGTGCCTTTTTTGGGATATAAACCAAAGATCCTCGATGTATTGTAACTTGTTACTTCTGACACTTTTTCTAGAGTAATTCTATTTTCATTTACCCCTTTGCTGAGTAAAATAGGAAGCATAGTGGCTGTTCCAGGAAACCCTGATAGAGCAGACCAAATATCATCATGTCCAATCTTCATTGACAGCCTGTTAGCTACGTGATCTGTTCCAATTGTATCTATGATACCACAATTCAATGCTGACCAGATATATTGAACATCACTTTCGGATCTCAATGGAGGAACTACCTTTCCCTTAAGATCATCGAACTCCATGGTATGAGTCAAATAATGAGGACATGTCTCAATGAAGAGATTACAATTTCCCTTTCGTTTTTCTGCCAATATTGCTTTAATGGCAACAGCCGATCCTATATGAACAAAATATAGCTTTGGATGAAACTTATTTGCAAATGCTGCTGCTTTGTCTATGCATTCTGCCTCGGAAGAAGGTGGCCTGCAGTCAGACCAGATTTTTAGTCGTGATACCCTCATGGTATTATTTGGTAGTTTATTTACTGTCTCTTCTTTTTCCTCTAATTCTCTTCTCTTGCGAATGAGATCTGAACATACAACTGGATCTTCGGCATGGACAAGTACGGTCGAATCCATCTTACCTGCTTCCATCATTATCATGGAAATTAGATCATCTGTCATGTCAACTTCTCCACTAGTTATATCATAAGTGCTAGGTTCTAAATCCATAAAAATATGTTTGAGTTCTGCTCCCAGATTCATGTATATTTTAAATGAATTAATTCCCACACTTTTCAAGTAAGGGATATCCTTTACTTGATTCGATGTAAGAATTGACGCATGAATTGAATAATCTATATAATGAGTGCCTTTGCTTGCTCTAAGTTGGCTTTCAATATTTTTATAACTTCCACTTAGTCTCAGCATTCGAATTATTGTAGTGACGCCACCTATTGCTGCGGATCTAGATTCAGTTTGAGCAGCCTCATTTATAGGAGTATACACTCCGTAATGAATATGCGGATCAATTGCTCCTGGCAAGACGTATTTCCCATTAGCATTAATTTTTTTTGATCCATGAACATTGCCAGTTGAATTCCTAAGATCTTTAATTTTACCATTTTCAATCAGAATATCTGTTCTGATTATTCCTAGCTTTGGAATCACTACAGCAGCATCAGTTATCAAAACATCACAGGAGTTATGGTTCCTGCTTTTATCATTAGTATTGTTGTTCTCGGTATTCATTATTGTTTTTACAATTATTCATAAAAATAACAAGTGCTTTCTTTATTCTTTAGTTTAAAAGCAAAAGCTTGCTTAACAGAGATAACAAAAGTTGTTTGTGTATTGAAAAGGTCATGATTTTTAGCCAATGGATGATCTATGTATTGGATAAGAAGGTTGTACATAAAAATCCTGTGAGTGCTTTCAGTTGCTGAATTTGGAATTTGATTATTATTAGGCCCGACATGAAAATAATTTAATCGGTGGATTTTACTATTTTTTGTTGCTGGAGTTGTCCCTTTTCTTCTCCTTTCTCATTTTCGGCTTTTAATAGAATATTATAGGCTTCATTTACATTTAAGTTCTCATGAACTATAGCCCTTACTGCCTTTATCATTTCAACAGCATAATCTGATTGCCAAATATTTCTGCCCATATCTACTCCTGCAGCACCAAGTTGAACTGCATTATACGCTAGCTCGAGGGCATCAACCTCTTGTAATTTCTTGCCACCTGCTATAATGACTGGAATAGGACATCCTTCGATAACTTTTTCAAAGTTTTCACAATAATATGTCTTAACAATATGTGCACCGAGTTCTGCGGCAATTCTGCATGCCAAACCAAGGTACCTAGCATCTCTAGCCATTTCCTTACCAACTGCAGTAACTGCTAAAACAGGGATACCGTATCTTTCACCCTCGTTAACAAGTTTAGCTAAATTAGAAAGTGTCTGATGCTCGTGTTTGCTACCCACAAAAATTGAAATAGCAAGACATGAGGCATTAAGCCTAATTGCTTCTTCAACTGAAGTTGTGATAGTCTCGTTTGAGAGATCTTCTCCAACAATACTACTTCCGCCAGAGACTCGTAAAACTATGGGTAGACCATTGTTTGGATTTACAGATGTTCTCAAAATTCCTCTTGTAAGCATCAAGGAATCAGCATATGACAAGAGCGGCTTTATAATATTACTGGGCACCTCTAATCTTTCTGTTGGGCCCAAAAAGTACCCGTGATCTACTGCGAGCATAACACACCGATTGTCTTCTGGCCGGATGATTTTTGACATTCTGTTTTTCATGCCCCAATCCATTTAGTGATCATAGCCTCCTCCATTCATGCTCATTTGTTATTATTTATACTTTCAATAGTAGTTTCATTTTTAATTTGAAGTCACAATTACTTTCATTGCATCTTTCGCTTCATGTGCACATCTAATCGCTTGGTCCGCATTTTCAATACTGAACCGGTGAGTGATTAAACGCTTTATATCAAGTCGCTTCTCTGCTATTAATTTAAGCGCTTGATTTGTTTCGATCTCCGATGCAGCATAACACGAAAGGAATGACTGTTCATTTGAATATAATTTGTTCATATTCAAAGAAACGTTAGAATTTTTGGAAGGAACTCCGAAGAGCATGATTTTTCCTGCTTTTCTTGTTGCCTCAAAGGCTTGCGCAAGCGCTTTTGTATTCCCCGTAGCTACAATAGATATATCTACGCCTCTGCTATCAGTTCTATTTTTTATTTTCTGAGTCAAATCCTCCTCTTTACCAGGTAAAGATTTAAAAGTTGAGATGTTATAACAGAATTTTTTTGCAAAATCTATTCTGTAATTATTTATATCAACGACAATGATTTTCCCAGCTCCAAATATGTTTGCAAGAGCAACATGCATCATTCCAGCCGGACCTGCCCCAAAGATTGCCATATCATCACCTTTCTGAAAATTACATTTGTTTAAGGATCTTATGCAACATGCTAACGGTTCTATAAGTGAAGCTTCATCAAAACTTATATTATTTGGTAATCTTAAAAGTCCGCCACGGCTAATATTCCATTTCGGAACCACGATTTGCTGTGATAAGCCACATGGTTGTATGTTGCTCTTTTGGTACATATTACACATAGTATAATCCCCATGCAGGCAATAGTAGCATGAATAGCATGCAACATGATGATGAATAAAAACGCGGTCTCCTGGACTAAAATCTTTGATAGAATTTCCTACATTTATAATCTCTCCTGATGGCTCGTGTCCAAGTTTAGCTGATGACATCCCGTATTGACCATACACTTTTTCCAAATCAGATCCACATAGACCACATGCACGCATTCTGACTAGGATATCTCCATCTTCCAATTCTGGAGTTGCCAATTCATCAATAGAAACTAGTTCTTTACCTTTAATAGAGACAGCTTTCATCAACGGTGATTAAGAGTTCTGGTATAAAAGATGTATTAGAAAGATGTGGACTAAACTTATTTGATTGTATTAATAGCTATAATTTCTTGCCATGTATTTTTTGTTAGTTGTTTCTTTTCTTTTTGACCGGCAAACTAGACATAATTGAAGCTCCTTCCCTGTAACTTTTATCTACACCAGACGCCAATCTTTGTAATTCTCTATACTTCTGCTTATCGCACGAATAGCTTTTTTTGCTCTTCTTTTAATTCATCCGTATCTGACATCAAGCACTCGAGAATAGATTTTCATTGGAACCACAGGATTCTTTAACCCGTGGCTTAAAATAGTCATAAATTCGTGCTTTGATTTTCAGTTTGAAGTAAAAGCATATTCACATTTTCAAGCTCTTTTTCTTTTCAATATTTCTTCTGTGGGTCATCAACAGGACTACAACTACGCAAATCAAAAAAACAATTACTGTTATAATGACAAAGATTTCTCAATGTAAGATGTCTTTAAATGCATCACTCGCACCAGCTTTCGAGACTAGAAGGCATCCATCGAGGCACAAAACATAAGTCTAGAACATATCCTGTGTTTTAAGTTAATTCAGAAATGACCAAAGATGGTCATAATATAGATTTTACCTAAAATACTTATTCGTTTTTAGTTGTATGTTACGGCTTATGGTTAGATTCTATGATAGATGTTAGTATTGGCACAAAAATTAATTCCTCGCGAAATTTTAAAAGACCGATAAGTTGAAATCATTTGAATATGAAAGGTGGAAATATACATACATGGCGGAAATGACCGGTGCGGAGGCTCTGATTCGTGCTCTCGAAAAGGAAGGAGTTGACGTGGTTTTCGGACTTCCAGGTGGAGCAAATCTTCCCATATATGATGCTCTAGTTGATGCAAATAGCCTACGCCATATCCTTGTACGTCATGAACAATCTGCAGCACATATGGCAGATGGATATGCGCGAATAAAGAGAAAGGCAGGAGTTTGTTTTGCTACATCTGGTCCAGGGGCTACTAACATCATCACAGGTATTGCAACTGCTTATGCTGATTCCTCACCCATGGTCGCTGTTACTGGTCAAGTACCACTTGCCATGATAGGCAAGGATGCCTTCCAGGAGACAGATATAATTGGTGTTGCTAATCCCTGTACCAAGTATGCATTCCAACCTAGAGCCGCGAGTGAAATACCAGAGACAGTGAAAAAGTCATTTTATATAGCGGAAAGCGGGAGGCCTGGTCCTGTTCTTATCGATATTCCTAAGGATGTCCAACAAGAGAAGGCTGACATGGAATTCCCAGAACTAATCAAAGTAAGAGGGTACAATCCAATCATAGATGCCGATCTATCTCAAATAGGAAAGGCCGTACAGCTCTTGCTCAAAGCTGAAAGACCTATCATAATGGCAGGAGGTGGCGTTATCCTTTCAGGCGCTTTTTCAGAATTGCAAGCGCTGGCAGAATCTTTGATGATACCTGTTGTGACTACTTTTAAGGGTAAAGGAGCGTTCCCTGAGAACCATCCTCTTGCAGTTGGGCCCATCGGAATGCATGGCCATGCAGAGGCAAACAAGATAATTCTTGAAGCAGACTGTATCGTTGCCGTAGGCGCCAGGTTCTCTGACAGATCAGTAGGAAGGTTTGAAGAATTTGGAAAGGGCATGAACATAATTCACATGGATGTTGATCCAGCAGAGATTGGCAAGAATAAATCTGTAGATGTTGCAGTGATTGGGGACGTAAAATCATCGCTACGAACACTTGTTAAGATGATCCCACGAAATATTGCTAAAAAGGATGTAAATGATCCCTGGCTAAAAAGACGCAAGGAGCTTATTGATTATTATGCAGAAACAATTAAAGACTATTCAAGAGACATTACAGCAAAGAAATCGTTAAAAAAATTAAGGGAACTATTACCAAGTGATGCAATAGTAACGACGGAAGTTGGTCAGTGTCAGATGTGGGCGTCATTGCACTTTGATGTAATTTCGCCTGGCACATTCTTTAGCTCAACAGGACTAGGAACGATGGGATTTGGATTTCCAGCTTCCATAGGAGCCAAGGCAGCTAGACCACAAGTGCCAGTAGTCGATATTGCAGGTGATGGTTCATTTAATATGACAGAGAATTCGCTAGCAGTTTCTGTTCTTGACAATCTTCCAGTAATTGTGTTTCTGATGAATAACTATATGCTTGGGATGGTCGCTCAATGGCAAAGAACATTTTATAACAGAAGATATATGGGAGTACACCAACATAGTTGCCCCGACTATTCAAAGATAGCCAAAGCATATGGTGCACAAGGCATCAAAGTACAATCCTCCGAAGAATTAGAAAAGGCAATCAGGTCAGGAATCAAAAGTGAAATTGCTACAGTTATTGATATTCCAATTGATCCTGAAGAGGATGTT
>JBKPMK010000130.1:0-2342 GCA_046732115.1 Thermoproteota archaeon | reverse complement strand
TGACTGCCATAATTCCTGAGTTTATATGCAATTGACAATGTGTATACTTCATTTCTAACAAGATTCCCATCCTTGTTAGCGGCGGCTGTATCATCTCACTTACTGCAGCCGTCTCGAAAAGATATCTAATGATTTTATTCTCCAATTTCAACGTCCTGATTAGCATGAATGTCTTGATAATGTCTATCAGCATCATCTTTAGTAGGGAATTCTTTAGCACAAATAGAACACCTAAATCCGTCTACATATTCTGACATGCTTCTTATCATACATCATATGATAAACGCCAGTATAATAAACATCTGTCTGCATAACTGTATAACTGCTACAAGTACATAAACTCAGATACATACAGATATGATATGCTATATATTTGTATAAATGCAGGAGTATTATATTATTCTCGTAAGTTTAAACAATAAACTTATGCTTATGCTTCTCTATTAATGGAATAACTTTTTTGGTTATTATTTCATCTGCATTTGCTGCTTCTTTATTAAGCGTTAGAAGGAGGTAATACTCCTCATTTATCGGAATAGTGGCTCTTCTAATCTTGTTGTATCTGCCAAATGCATAAACAACTTTACCTATTTTTGATTCAAACTTACGTCTACTTTTATGCCTAGTTATTGAATGAGATGCATACTCTTCATTTTCCTCGTCCGTTAAAAATGGAGTTGTTCCTTCCTTTTGTTCAACATTTAGGAGGATAGCATACTTATTTGTAATTCCTACCCATATAATGGAACTATCGAGATTCAAAGCATTTTTGCTAAATGCGTAAAGAAATTCATAATCTATAATAGTTATTCAGACACCTACTGTCCTTATACGAAGGGAATAATGTTCTGCTTTATTATATTATCATAATCAGTTTCTTCTACATCGAGAGAAAAGAGTAAATAATTATTGTTATTGTTTAGTGGGATCATGATTCTATTTACTTTTTCATATTTGACTAATGTGTATTCCAATTTACCTATTTTTGGTTCATACTTTATCCTTTCTTTATGCCTAGCTATGGTATTTACTGCATACTCTAGGTTCTCTTCACTAGTCAATAAAGGTCTCAAAGCTTCCCTATATGCTTCTTTGATAATTATACCATGCTGATTAGCGATCCCAGCCCACCGAATTGATGTGTTTAAATTCACTACTTTTTTAACAAATGTGGAAAACAGTTCATCATCATCTTTATACATTAACATATCATCTCCTATTATGTATAAGATACTTTGGCATAGGGTATATTTATAGATCAAAAGTACTCTACGAAAATTCGCACTTGTGCTCGTCAGGCTCAAGCACTCGTGACTGGAGCTAAGTGGCAAAATCAGGTATTACAGCGTGCTGAATACTAGCTGTGTTTTTCAATACCTGTCTTAGATTATTCTTTTTGCAGATGATTGTGTGGCAACATTCGTGAATTGCTTTGGACTGTTCGTATAGCAGCTCTATTGTTTACATCTAACACAATTCGTACTTATCTATTCCTTCTACTAATCCAAGCTCAATACCATTATCCCACTTAACCCAAATAATCGATCAGTATAATTCCAATTTCAAGGCCTTGTGTCTTGGTAGGATCGGGTATTATGCTGATATACTTGGATAGCCTTATCACGCACTATACACTTAATTAAAATCTATATACTCATATGCACACTGGTCGCCTACGTCTGAAAAGTAATGCAGCTTAGGTGATACTTATCACGGTACGATATCACGAGACCATACTATGTATTTTACACATTAGCGCATTGGAATATAGTATTGGAAATAACCATTGTATACTTATCATAACAACTTCTATAAAGTTCACTCTATTATGAGATCAGCGTATCAATCGGACGAGTATAGTATATGTTAAGGACACAAAAACAGCAAGGATCTTCGATATGTAGGCTAATTCTATTTTAGGAAGTATACACTTCAATAAGGGGAGGCTATGCTGAATATCTGAAGGTACCCACATTCAGGTATCTGCTGCCCGCTGACGGATTAGATCTTGTTAACGCAGCCATTCTTACTGATGCTGGCCTTAGTCCGTACAGAGCGATTAAGAAGCTTGTCCCAACTCTGTATCCAGGCAGCACGGTTGTAATCATTGGATGCGGTGGTCTTGGTCAGTTTGGAGTACAGCACGCTAAGTTCCTCGCCCCATCTTCAAGAATCATTGGCGTTGATGTCGATGACAAGAAGGCAGATGCTTCTTTAGACGTCATTCCATATTTTGAGCAAACTCTCCATCAGCTTAAGGAATTCATTAATAATATCAAAATGATAGAGCCGATATTACAATGAAGGGATAATGCTAACAAAATACAAAAAACGCTATTGAA
>JBKPMK010000129.1:0-2452 GCA_046732115.1 Thermoproteota archaeon | reverse complement strand
TTGGCTTTCTGGTATTTCATACTGCTCCCAATGCGATCTTTCTGTTGGTGGGACATTGATGTATTCTTGTGCTTGTAGCATCAAAACAATACCATTTATGTTGGCAAAGTTTCTATTGACAAAGTTCACAGTTGATGCTACTGTCTTCTTATCGTGACGTAAGAACCTAATGTATTCATCGCCTATCTCGCAGAGGTCATTATTTCTATATTTATTTAGAACTTCTCGTCTAAAATACATCCATTGTTCTCGTAGCGTTATAGGCTGCTTTACCAGTCGCCTTTATCACTTGCAACTGCTTTTTAACATTATTATCCTCGGATGCTTTGATAAGAAGACCTGAGCTATATAGCATATTGGCAGTATTGTCTACTTGTGGCTGTTCTTTCATGTTTGAAAATGCCGAAATCAATGATGATATTTGTGACTGAATCGTGCTGACTGTATTTTCCAGAGAACTAATTTTATCGTCTTTTTGCTTCTGACCTTCCAACGTTTCATTATAAGCGTCGTATGTTAATACCATCTTGCATTTACTGCAGAACTTACTATCAGGTTTATTTGGCTCATTGCAGTTAGGACACTGCTTTGGTCTTAGTATGTCTGCGGTTTCCCCGTCCTTTGGAGTTATCCCATACGCTTGCAGGATGCTATCCTTTGACTCATTTCCCAGATAGTGCAGGTATTTCAGGTGCATATTAGAGCCAAGAGACCAACCCGCGAATTGACGAAGATGGTGCTCCTTGAGAATTCCAGATTTCTCTGTTAGCGAGGAATGCCTCCTTATGTAAGGATTCCATGGCTTTTTTAGTAATTCACGAATCTTTTGCTTATCTTCAGCAGGGATATTTGGATTATCTACTAGCCTGGGAAAGAATTCTTTTTTATAGTCTTGATATATCCTATGCAGGCTTATCACACAAATAGCTCTGTTGAGGCTCTTGCCAAATCCACATAGCAATATGCTGTTAGGATTTCCTGCTTGAGGATGATGGTTGCTTATCCAATCTTTTATGTATGGTGTTGAATCTATAAGTGGAATAGGTCTTGTCCCTGTTTTACCATTTACCAAGATCTCTGCATACTGCTTCTTATCAGGTGTAAGTTTGAATACAACATCCTTTATCCTTAATTTCAATAGCTCATGAGGTCTTGCTGCTGAATCTCTTGACATTGCATGATAACATCTATCTCTAGGATTAGGACAGTATTTCAGAAATAATGAATCGTCTTGCGCAGTCCACAAGTCAGTTGGCTTGTAGATTGATTTCTCTTTTCGCTTCAACTCTGGAATATTTTCTATAACTGATGGTTTAGGCCTCTTGCATTCTGTAAAGATTGTATGTTCCAATCCAGGGTTTAGTATTTTTGAAGAATATTGAAAGGCTGCAAAGCAGGGTTATGATATCTCTACTATAGCTATATGACGGGTTGATCTCTGATCTTAAGGAAGATATGTAATCACATATTGTCAGAGCGTTATCTTTACATGCAGGTAGTACTCTCTTGGAAAGATAGTTAAAGCAGCTAGAGGATAGCTCTTCTGTGGCATTCTTTATTATTGCTACAATATTGTCGTCTGGTGATAAGGTGCTTGATGTTGATGTAGTGGCGATAGTAGTTTTTGTTATAGGATAAGCCGATGTTGATGTTGATGGCATTTCAGGCTTAGACTGCTGTTGCCCATATACCTGATTAATATTACGAACCATATAAGTTAGTATTAAATACATCATTATATATGTAGTTAGTTAATATCAATGCCGCAACTTTCAAGGAAAACAACATTTTACGCAGTTTTGGCAGCAGGTATTGCATTCATAGTAATTGGAATAGCATCTGTTCTTTATAACAATACTCCAGTCGATGTACCATTGACTGGGACAATAAAACCTAGTATGGCAGATGTTTTGACACCTAATATGAATATTGGTAATACTGCACACGTTGTTATTAACGGATCCATCTTTAATGTCATTATTACAGATCCTAACAAACAATTGATAAAATCTGTAGATACTGTTTCCAATTTTGCTTATAATTTAATTGCTAAAAAAGAAGGAGTACATAGGATAGAAATTAAGAATATAGGCACTTCTGAGTTAGCTATAAGTGGACATGCCAAGACTAAAGGTAGCGAGATTGCATTTGGTGGACAAATGATGCTGGTAATAACAGGTATAATAGTAACAGGGTTCAGTCTTAGGCTAAGACACTAGATCAATAAAGTTCTGCTTTTTTGTAAGAACCCAAAATCTTAAAAAAGGCACTTTTACGTTTGACTAATTGTAACGCGTGTGCAATATTTTCATCAGTTGCGTGTCCCTCTAAGTCGACAAAAAAGTTGTACTCCCAAAGTGTCTCTTTTGTAGGACGTGATTCTATTTTCGTAAGGTTAATCTGTCTATGGGCAAATTCTTCTAAAATGCTAAACAATGCTCCAGGAATATGC
>JBKPMK010000128.1:0-3757 GCA_046732115.1 Thermoproteota archaeon | reverse complement strand
GCCAACATTTTTTCCATATACAGAACCGTCACTCCAATCAATGATATATAACTGCGCTTTAGACAAGTGGGTTGAGATGGGAGGAATGGGAATTTTCAGACCCGAGGTTACACATCCACTTGGCATAAAGAATCCTGTACTTGCATGGGGGGTTGGAATAGAAAGAATCGCAATGCTACGATTTGGACTAAACGATGTTCGAGATCTGTATAGTAATGACTTAGGATGGTTAAGGAATCTTCCTAAATGCCAGTTGTAAATTTTACTATAGAAAGATTATACAGGTTCCTGCCTGGTATAGATCTCAATCGAGTCCTAGAGGTATTGCCATTTATCGGACTTGATATTGAAGGTATTGACAGCGAGGTTTTGAGGATCGAATATAATCCCAACAGACCTGACTTTGCGTCAGATTACGGCATTGTTAGAGCACTTCGTGGACTATTGGGGATAGAAATCGGAATTCCAAAATTAAAGATCGACAAAGAAATTAACACCTATTGTGTCAATGTGGACAAGTCTGTATGTGACACCAGGCCATACATTGTTGGTTTAATTGCCAAAAATGGAAAATTAGACAACAGCACTATTATGCAGTTAGCAGCAATGCAAGATGATCTCCAAAATGGGATAGGAAGAGTGAGAAGGAAAGCTTCTATAGGAATGCATAACATGGACGTAATCCGATTTCCTGTGAGATATTGCACAGTAAACGAGGATTTTTCATTTATTCCACTCAAACAAGAGTCTCGCCAGGAAATCAAATCCATTTTAAAAACATCAAATATGGGAAAAGAGTATAGTCATATACTGGAAGGAGTAAAGAGATATCCTATTGTTGTTGATTCGAAGGATAATGTATTGGCGTTTCCTCCAATTGTGAATGGTAATACAACAAAGATTAGTACTGACACTACTAATTTATTTATAGAAATCACCGGTAACAACATAAAAACTGTAGAGGATATACTATCAATTTTAGCAATTACGTTATACGACGCCGGTTTTGACCTCCAGAATGTTACAATAAATAATTTTGATGGGAATGCATACACGCCTAGAATGGATGTCTCATATATCGATACTAATACTTCTGATATCAATATATTACTTGGATTGGATGTTCAAGTAAATGAAATTGTAGGATGTTTGCAAAAAAGTAGACTCGATGCTACAGAAACAAGAAACAAGAAAATCATTCAGTGTGTTATCCCAAGATATAGAATTGATATTCTTAATTATGTAGACATAGCCGAAGAAGTCGCAATAGGTTATGGCATCTATAACCTCAAACCCACTATCCCATATACTACACTAGTAGGACAGAAACACCTGACTTCTACTTTCATTAATATAGCGAGAAATACAATGGTGGGTCTGCAGATGCTTGAAATTGTCAATTTCAGTCTTGTCAGCAAGAAAATTCAATATGATTTGCCGGGTATAAGGGAACCTGAAAAGGTACCGTCGGTCATCGCTACAAAGAGTAGGGAACATGAGGTGCTTAGGGATATGTTGATACCTTCACTTCTTAAATCGTTGTCACGCAACATTCATGAGGAATATCCTCAAAAACTTTTCGAAATTGGCAAGATTTTCAAATGGGGTCAGAATATCAATGAGTATTGGAGTCTCGGTGCTGTAGTGGCGCATAATGCTGCCGACTACACAGAAGTGAAATCCATTATGCAGACATTGTTAAAGCTAAGCTTCGGCAAATCCGTTACCACGAAAGTTGCCTCTCATCCGGTTTTCATTCATGGCAGATGCGCAAGTATAATTGTGGGTGATGAATCTATAGGCATTTTAGGAGAGATTACTCCTTTTGCAATAGATAATTTCAAATTAAGAGTCCCTGTGGCAGCTTTTGAGTTAAATATATCTAAATTGCTACGAAATTAGAGATGGATTTTTATCTTAGAATAGTTCATATGACATTGCCGACCTTGCACGCTTATGGATTACTAGGATAATCATAATTACTCCTAGTTTGACAAGGTGTGTTGAAAAGCAGGCACCCCGTTATAGAGAGTGCACTAGGAGGAGTACACTTAAGTGTATGGCTACCGATGATTATGTGTGAGTCAGAGGCGGGGTATAAAATAATATTTTGAGGTTATTATCACAACGAATAAACAAAAACTAGTTTATGTTTATGGTGTTTTTTATGCACTTATAGGAAGAAGCTGTTTTCACCTTAAGCGGGAAATTAGGCAGTTAATTCCCATATACGTATCACAAGAAGTATCATTAGCCACGGTGGGACGGTATAGAAAGGGTGCATGATAGGATTTTCTATTGTCCAGACGGCACCAAATTTCCAATTTCTATAGACTAGAGGATCGATACATATACGACTAGGAAAAAGATATGAATTAATATTAAGCGGCTTTTGCTGTAAAACTTACAGCATTAGGAGGTATATCCCCTGACTTGATATTTGTAATTTGAATAGTTATTCCTCCAGTATAATTGCTGTTTTCGAATATGACCCTTTGAACTCCTCTGCCTGCTGTAACCGGCTGATTCAGTTTTTTCCATAACTCTTGCCCGTGATCCGAATAAATCGTTATATCATAACTGTCTACAGGAACTGTTGTTTGGATAATGGATGGAGTGGGAATCTGATTAACACTTGCACCAACTGGGCTCTCGCTCTTTATACTACTCTCTTTTTGTGGAACTGTTTTTCCGGTCGGCAGTGGAGCACTTGCGTTTAGAAAGTCTATTTCCATCTCAAATCCTTGTTTTGGAATGGTAGGCGAAGGCTTAGCATTACCCGAAGGCATAGCACTACCACCTTGACTGGACAAAGCATTCCACATTATCTGTACTCGGTAGTTTCCTTTATCAGAAATCTTTTCCAAAATCATTCCTTGACCTGCCTGATACTGATTAGTCGCACTAGCACCAACACTACTATTACTACTTTGTGCTAGAACAGATGGATATGATGAGACCAAAGAGGAACAGAGTAGTACCCCTAAAATCAAAGATAAGAGCGTTATATATCTCTGAATATTAACAGAATAAAACAGTAAATGTCTATCAATATTGGATACCATTATCGACATATAATTAGTAAGGGCTCTTATCATTTATATTTATAGTTATCATGTCGTGTTACTATTTAGACTTTAGGTATTGTGTTGTGAATAAGCATCACAAATTAAGTTCAGCAAAGCCTAAACACACTTTTTCGTTGGCAGTACATGTTATTATTAATTAATTGAATCTTTATAATGTAAGGCTGCGGAATATAAAATTGGCACAAAACCAAACATTTTAGTCTATCAGGCTTAGCATCTTGTTCTAATAACTCAGCGAGTTCTGCTTTTAGCTGTGCATTGTTATTGTAACCAAGGGAGTAGTTTTCCATTTGAGTTCACCTCAAATTGCATGGTTATAGACGGTGTTAGATGGTAATACATGATAATGCCTGATTATGGATGGATAACAAGACATTGGAATTGGTAACTAAATGATAACTGGATGGTAATATGAGATAAAGAATGGTAATAATGTCGTAAATGTCATATTTTTATTTTATACTCTTTTTTCATAAATACTTGCAGAAAGATTAGAGTTTTGTTATTCTACTTTATCCACAGCAATTGAAGCCTCAATCTCAGGCCAAAGTTCTGCGACCATATCAGGCGTATTTATTCTAATCCAATCAGCCATAGCTCTTTCTTCTGACAAGCTTTCTGATAGAGTAGCTATTGCATGAGCTGCATTCATCCTCTCTGCTAAATGT
>JBKPMK010000127.1:0-7088 GCA_046732115.1 Thermoproteota archaeon | reverse complement strand
GATCGGAGGGATTTGTATCTAGATAAAATGCTGCACCATTCTGATAGTAGTTTGTAGCCCTCAAGTATGCATCGCGTGCGCTAACCTTGTGTCCCTTAGACATACAATCCTCGGCGTAACTATACACTCTATCGGCAGTTTTCAACCATTCATTATACCAGCTTTCTATATCTCCTTCTTTTATTTGGTAGGCAGTTGACAAACATTCGCCTATATCTGCTCCTCTATAGTATGTTTGACCCATGATTCTAAGTAACTGAAAAGAAAATGCAGGGTTATGAAAAACTAGTTGCATTCTGCATTTGTCTAATAGATGCATATTATTTAAGGTCTCATCATTATTATTGTCGAAGCAGCAGTAGGTAGGTTAAAAAAGTGCAAATAGACTTGCAAGTATTTTTTATCATACTTATTGGCTAATCTGTACTTGTTAGTGGTAGTGGTAATAATAATAAACACGCTAGAAAATTAAGAAGGATATTTCTTACGCAATATTATCTTGGCAGGTATTATTAATATCCAAAAGTAATATCATTACAATATTTTATTATTGGCTCTTGTTTTTTGCTCCCTCTCTCATAACTTTACAATTCTCATCCCATTCTTTCTTTTGTCGTGCAAGCTCTGCTTTGGTAACGTATTTTTTTCCATGTTCTCCTTCTCCTTCAATCCCATCCCGCATTGTCATAAACTGCCAGTTTGGAAAGTCGCATATAAAATAAGACCCCTATTGTGTTGAATAAATGAAGCAGGCATCCATATCCATGCCAAAGCATACATAGCGGTACCATTTTTGGTAACATTAACCTACTCTTTACATCCTTTGGTCTGTCAGTTATTGACTAGATACTAGGGTTGGCTTCATATTCTAATCTGATAAATGAGGCTGTGCCTTTCATGTCTGCAGTTGGAGCCCTAATTATGAATGTGCCTGTTTGCTGAGTGTTTAGATTGGATGGACTAACTGTAACTGTCTTGTTGCCGCCTACATTGTTGCCGCCAGTATCATAGAAGTCAGCTGTTACTTGCACACCATTTTGTGTGGCTGTTCCTACGTTTTTGACTTGGCCTATTATGTTCCATACGTTACCTGACTGCAGCTTTGTAGTCAAAGATACTGTATTGAAATTGCCTTGATCAGATGCACATTGAGTGTCACCTGCTAACTGACATAGCTGCGCGGTGCTTAGCAGAAGTAAGAAGCTTGGCTGACTCGTCGTTGGTTGGGTTTGATTTGCTATTATGTTACGAATTACAGTTTGCACTTCAGTCTTTACTCTTTCATAATCAAGATGGTGACGATATACAATCTTGACACATACTCCATGATCGAAATGGGTACCGGGTGGACATACACACGGACCGATGTAAAATCCTGGACGGCATATTGGAATATTTCTTTCGCATCCGCGTGGAGTTGGGTGAAATCCTGGAGGACATGTTGTGAACTAGATTTTTTAAGATTTATGACATCATCAATGGATCAATCATTAATTTCACTGACTGCAGTTACATTTAGATGTAGTTTAATGAATAGCGTCAGAAGACACATTTCCTTTAGGGGTCTGATCTGCTTCTAATTCTACAATTGAACCGCTAATATACGTTGCATTAGCCCCATTCAGTCTCATAGTGTCTAGGGCTGGTGCAGGATCTATTAGTGTACCATTCATTCCTATTGGTCCTATTATAGAACCACCATTGCAGTGTCCCGGTACCGTATCATCTAAGCTCGCATATTTTATCCATGGTCCTTTTCCCCCACCGGTAAAGTCGTACCAAAATTCTATGTGAACTCCATTTGGAATTCTCCATTGAGCAGTCTTTATACCAATTGGCTTTCCTATTGGCATTGGTGGAATATCAGCATGCACTTATAACCAGAAGAGAGAATATTGTAATTATTATGATGAATACTTTATCTTTGAGCATATATCTTTTATACATATTTTTGTAATCCATAAGCTTTTACCATTCCTATACTAAGCGCAGCAGGCCCAAATCAAAACACAACAACAAGCGCTTTATCACGATTTTGTATGTCATCCTGACAATTAGCACACATACTCGTCATGTTCTTTCAATTATCTTTGCGGCTTCATCTATTGTAAATGCCTTTAATGTTTCGCAGCGTACATTACCTAAACTTGCAGTAGCTAATATAGCTGGTAGAATAGTCTCATCATTAGGAGCTTCAATAATACTTGCAGTATCGTATTTGCCAAGAGTCAAATACAAAAATGAGTCGCTAACAGTATGATAGTAGCATGTTCTAATATTGTGCTATTTTATCACTTGATATGAATTGCTGTCTCACTTTAGGCCTTGATCTTTCGTCTTCGTATTCAGCACCACCTCTTTCCTAATCAACTGGCAATCCTCCTTCTTGCTCTTCCTTTTGTTCTTTTAATGATTCCAATATCTTGGCGTTCACATCATCCATATTCAAATTTTCTTTAAGATAGCCGACAAAATCGCTGGGTGTAATTATGCCCAATGGCTTATTTACTTCGCCAATATTTTCATCTTCTTGCACAACAAGTAAATGCCTCACTTTATTTTGAGCCATAATATCAGCGGCAACTTCAACGGAAGATCTAGAATCAATAGTAACTAAAGGAGAAGACATTATGTCTTTTACAAATATTTTGCTGCTGTTTGCATCATTAGCACATACCTTTCTTACTAAATCACGCTCAGTTACTATGCCTATAGATCTATTACTGTTTTTCTTATCAAGTACGACTAGCGAACCTATCTTCTTGTCTCTCATTTTCTTTGATGCTTCGTAAGCCATGCTAGATGAATCAATTGTCTCAAGTTTTTCTGTCATAAGTTCGCCTACTAACATAGCTGCAATATTGGAACCAGTCATTATAAAACCTATCAAGTATTCGTACAAAACAAATACGATAACATTCTGATAGTCAAGATATAATATTACAATTTGCCATCAGCAATTGCTCTGGTGATATCTGTTTTTGTAATCATTCCAACAAGCTTATCGCTTGAATCCACTACTGGAAGACCACTTATCATATTTCCTCTCATAACAAGAGCGGCTTCTACTAGATCTGCATAATCTGTAATCATAATGGGATAAGATTTCATAATATCTTCGGCTAATACGATTCTTTTCATTCCATAAGGTAGGTTGATTTGGTATTGTCTAGTGTGTATTGTTGTCGTCATTCCCTCGTTCTTTGTTTTTACCCTGTATTGAGTTGATGGTGGTAGTGATGTTGGTTTATTTGCACGTAATATAGTGCTAGCAGGTAACAAGTCATGACTAGTAATTATTCCAATTGGCCTACCATCGTTATCAACGACTATAACTCTGGATACATTACTGTCGACCATTATCAAAAGTACCATATGTACAGATTCATCTGGTCTAACAGTAAACACTTTTTTTGTCATGTATTCATTTACTGTAGCCTTTCCGCCATAGGACCTTGCATAAAGTTCTAGGAAATCAGATTTTGTTAACATCCCTCTTAAGCAGGGGTTGTTGTGTCTACTTGTATCATCCCAAGTGGTTATAACTATAGGACTTATGCCATTATCTAGCATCAGTTTAGCACATAAATTCAAATCTGCATTTTCATTTGCTGTTATAAGCTTTTGAATCTGAATTGTCTTGAAAGCCAAAATACAAACTGCTGCTCTGTCATTGCGCCTTCTTCCTTTCGTATGACCATGATAGTTTAAGCTTGAGGCTTGTTCTTGCTGATCAAGACATTGCCGGATGACCAGTATTATCTACTATAACTAATGTGATGGCAGAGTATAGTACAAAATTTCGTTACGAAACGTTTGAATTGTTTATTGCTTGCGAAAACCATGTAGAAAAATCAGTGAACAAGAGTAATAACAATGTCTTGTTGATGTTTTTGCTTTCAATAATTGGACTTTCAATAATTTCTTTGACTATATCTGCTACAATGGTAAATGCACAAACATCTTCTAATTCTACGTCTAGTGGTAATAGACATAGCAACGAAACTAACGTCAAACAAATGGGGATTTGTTTAGTAGGTGCAGGCGGCCCTTGTAATGGAGATAGTAATTGGGATGGCACTCATGATGTGACTGGGAAGTGTGTATTATTAAATGGCTGTAGCAACGACAATAGTAGCAATAAGGGCTTTAATAACAACGTGAGTGGAAGGTAGCAACACTTAACCAGGACGACCTATTGCTGAAATATACAACATAATGAATTAATAAATGGATTTGTCAGCTGATGGATTGTCAGCTATCTTATAGCATATCGAGTATATGTATTCCGGGCATTTCGTCCCCCGCCAAGAACCTAAGAGTAGCACCACCGCCTGTTGATACGTGACTCACTTCTGATTCAGATACACCCGCTCTCTTCATAGCCTCTAGTGTATCGCCTCCACCTATCAGTGTTTTAGATCCACGCCAAAAAGCCAATGCCATACTTTTTGCAATATTTATCGTTCCGTTTGAAAACGCAGGTATCTCAAACATACCCATTGGTCCATTCCAAAATACAGTTCCATCTCTATTTTCACCGATTTCAGTAGAGTATTGTTGTAGCGTTTCTGTTCCAATGTCATAACCAGTCATCCCATCTGGAATATTGCCTTTTACAACTGTAATAGAAGGGTTTTCTGTAGATGCTGATGCTACATGGTCTACAGGAAGTAATATTTTTTCATTATGTGTTGAAAGTGCTTTGGTTACCCATTCCAAATGGTCATTATCAATCGGTGAATTTCCAGTCTTAATCCCCTTTGCTTTCAAAAAAGTATATGCTGCGGCTCCTCCTATGAGTACCTTATCTGCTTTAGGAAGTAAATTTTCAAGGGCTCCTATTTTGTCTTTTATTTTTACGCCTCCAACTACAAGGGTGAATGGCTTGACAGGATTTTCCTTTACCATTGAAAGGTATTCCACTTCTCTTTTGAGATTCAGACCTGCCAGCTTAATATCAAATAATTTCGCTGCACCGTATGTTGATGCATGCTTCCTATGAGAAGTACTAAATGCATCGTTTACATACACATCGGCTAGTGAAGCTAGTTGTTTTGAAAACTCTGGGTCATTTACCTCTTCCTCCTTATGAAATCTAAGATTTTCTAGAAGCAAAATTTGACCCATGTCCATTCCATCTATTGATTTTTGTACAACTGGTCCAACACACTCCTCAGCAAATTTGACTTTATTTACTGGTATAATTTCTGAAAGTCTTTTTGCTACTGCTGCTAATGAATACCGGCTATCATGTTGTATTGGTCTACCCAAATGTGACATCAATATTACCTTAGCCCCTCTTTTGGTTAGATATTCTATAGTTGGAATAGTCATTCGAATCCTATAGTCTTCGCCAACTACACTATCGTTTAATGTTACATTGAAGTCAACTCTCACCAACACCTTCTTTCCATAATATATTTGATCACTCAAATCTGATATTGTTCTTAGCATTTTGAATAATGTCAGCTTGGAATACTTAGTATTTTTCATTCATTTTTGTATTAATCAGCTTTACAAGGTCAACTAATCTGCACGCAAAACTCCATTCATTATCATACCATGAAAGTACTTTTACAATATTGCTTTTATTTCCTAGAACCATTGTGCTTAATCCGTCAACGATCGATGAATGGGGATCACCGATAATATCTGTTGATACAATAGGTTCTTCAGTATATTCCATAATTCCCTTCAGGTTGGTTTCAGATTCATCCTTTAGGACGTTATTTACCTCTTCCTTTGTAACATCTCTTTTTAGTTTCAATACCATGTCTGCTATTGAGCCATCACTAACAGGCACTCTTAAGGCCATCCCGTCTATCTTCCCGTTGAGCTCAGGAATTACAGTACCTATTGCTTTGGCTGCTCCTGTAGTTGTTGGAATTATGGACATCATTGCTGCTCGCGCTCTTCTTAAATCTTTGTGTGGCAAATCCAATAGGCGCTGATCGTTCGTAAAAGCATGGGTGGTGGTCATATATCCGCTATCAATACCAAATTTGTCATTTAGAACTTTGATAACGGGTGCCAAGCAATTAGTAGTACAAGAGGCCATCGACACGATATTATGCTTAGAATTATCATATGATTTTTCATTTATACCCATCAATATTGTAGCATCAGGCTGCTTAGCTGGTGCGGAGATTATAACCTTCTTTGCACCTGCCTGAATGTGTTTTTGTGCTTCTTTTGCATCATTGAATTTTCCTGACGATTCTAAGACTATGTCTATACCCATAGCCTTCCAAGGAAGCCTTGATGGATCTTTTTCAGAAAGAACAGTGATTGGCTGGTTATTATTATTATTATTATTATTATTATTATTATTATTATTTATCACCAAGGTGTCACCAGTACCACCATTACTATTGACTACCTCTACCGTGCCATCAAATTTTCCAAACACTGAATCGTATTTGAAGAGATGTGCTAGGGTTTTCGCGTCAGTTGTGTCGTTTATGGCCACGATATCGATTGACTGCATAAATTCTTTATCTTTCAAAGCAATTCTGATAAAACTTCTACCTATTCTACCAAAACCATTTATAGCTAGTTTCGTCTTCATCATGTTAAGTAAATTTAATTGATTCAATTTATATTCTGTTTGGTTTTGAACTTTAGATTGTAGTATGAAAGTAACAGTATCCGCAATAAAGGCTGACATTGGAGGAATTGGTGGCCATACCAAGCCTAGTGAAGAGTTAGTACAAGAAGTTAAAAGATTTGTTAACTTAAATGCAAAGGATCTTCTCATTGATCATTACATTGGTTATACTGGAGATGACATCCATATTGTGATGACGCATAATTTAGGCACAGATAATCAAAGAATCCACAAACTTGCTTGGGATGCATTTAAAGAGGGTACAAAAATTGCAAAAGAACAAGGTCTGTACGGTGCGGGACAAGATCTTCTAAAAGATGCTTTTTCAGGAAATGTCAAAGGAATGGGTCCTGGGGTAGCTGAGATAGAAATGGATGAACGCCCAAGTGAGGTTTTCTGTATTTTTGCTGCAGACAAAACGGAACCAGGTGCTTTTAATTTTCCGTTTTGGAGAACATTTGTTGACGCTAGGAGTAAT
>JBKPMK010000126.1:0-6079 GCA_046732115.1 Thermoproteota archaeon | reverse complement strand
TTGAGCCAATTCTGAGAGAAGACCGATTAATTTGAACTGTATTTTGCTGCATTGCTGTAACTATTATTAAGAAAAGTAGAATGGCTGTAAATAAAAATGACTCACTTTTAGAGAGTAAAGTTTTATCTAGGTAGCAGAGTTGATAAGCCATTATAAGCCAAATTTATTACGGATTCCACAAGTTCTTGTTCTTTATCAGTTAAACTGCATCTTATCCTTGTTATATTTATCAACTCTTGACTTAATGTCAATGTTCTTGTTCTGCATCATCTGTATACTATTATGAAATCGTTGTTAACAAATATTATTTACGATAACGTCGCTCTGACTCTATAATAGGATAATCATTGGCACTCATATCCCGTATGCGCATCAAACCATTTTTATCAAACTCCCAGTGCTCATTTCCATGAGTACGCATCCACTGGCCTGGATTATCAGCATCTCTCCATTCATATTCAAAACGTACAGAAATACGGTTTCCTGTATAGCACCAAAGTTCTTTCATTAAATGATAATCAAGCTCCTTAGCCCATTTTCGCCTTAGGAAATCAATTATCGCTTGTCTCCCCGCGAAAAACTCAGTTCTATTTCGCCATTTAGAATCTTCTGTGTATGCTTGAGCCACAAGCTCTGGATTGCATGTATTCCAAGCATTTTCAGCTGCTTTAACTTTCAACTTAGCTTTCTCCTCGTCAAATGGAGGTTTGATATCAGTTGGTTTGCTCACATGTCTATTTGAGAGGTATGTTAGATATAATGCTGTTATTGTATCACCTGCTTTCTATGTTTCGAGTGAAACAAAGACAATCACATAATAATAACAAGATTAATAATTTTATATTCTACAGTATTGATTCATTGCTGCTCCTGTGACTCTGGAATATGCCGCTATTAATGTACAATGTCAGAAAAGTCAGCAGAATGAGATGATTAATTTCTTTTAATTTTTTCTAGGATATCTACGATTGCTGTTCTTATCCCACAAATTCCTGTCCTAAATGGAAATGACCCATTTGGCTGGTCGGTGATTGGGTTTACCCATTCATAAAATGCATGCATGTGCGGATGACCTTCTGAAGCAAGTTTAGAAAACAAAATGTTACATTCATCAACTCTATCAAATCTGCTTCTGGCTAGGATTTCTATTCCAGTAGTCCAGGGCCAAAAAGTTTGGTTATGATATTCATATGGTTTGAGGATCCACGGACCTGTAGCTTTTAGTTCAACCTCGGTCACTAGTGGCCATTTTTCTTTCCATGCTCTTACTTTAATTGCATCAAGCGTACGATTTGATCTTTCGTTAAGGTCTTGGTTTAGAATTGTTGATCTTGTTTGTCCTTCTTCTTGTTCATTATGTTTTCTTTCTGCAACTACGAGGCTTTCGTTTGCTGCATTCTCTGTAACTGCTACCAAGTATAGAGAAACATCTTGTGTAAGTGTTCTATAAGGACCTCCTATATGATGTGTCTCCTGCATATCCAAATAACAGCCATCTTCTTCTGACCACAAATTCTGATCTACCGATTTTATTGCTTTGTATGCTAAATTGGCCATTCTCTCAGATTCATCATCTCTTCCAAGGTGGGATAATAGCAAGGCCATATTTCGTAATGCAAGAATCCAGCAAGCTTGACTGTAAACTATTTTACCTGCTCTTATTGCAGTATCCATCCAATCTTCATTATGATTTTGTTCCAGCAAACCATCATTATCGATATCCCTGCTAGATAGATATTCAACAGCCTTTAACATACTAGGAATGACAAATTCTGCAACCTTTAATGGATCTGTCATTCCAAGTTTTGATAATAGAGCTGAAATGTAGTCGGATGAGTGTTCTGAGGCCACAATGGTTTGTTGTACTGCTGTAGGAGTTTCAGATACCGACTGTGTGCCCTTTATAGACCTAGCTAGAATCCAAGAAGATGTAGAAATCATCAATGCCGTAGAATCAATATCAGGGTTCTGTCCATATACTTCTGAAAAACCTGCTTGATATATCGTCGTAGGAAGAGCTCCTTGAAACTCTTTTTGTTTATCTTCTTTTGCAACTTCTGACAAAAACTTCATTTCAGGAGACCCTCTACCATAAACTAATTTTTCCCTGTTAGGTTCTATCTGATGAGACCATATCTGATAAATCTGTTGCATTGTCCCTTGAACGTTGCCGGATAAAAACCAGTCTCTTAGAATATATGCAGCATCTCTACACCATATGGCCTGATAAATGCCGCCAGGATTTATTCCCTGAAGTACATGTTCTTGTGTTTTTTGCAAGAATCTCTTTGCATTATCTATAAACGATGTCCAGTTGTTATCAGGAGAGATGCTATCTTGCATTTCTTTTGTTTTCTTGTGGCACTATCTTTGTTATAAGATTTGTCTAATATTACAAAATCTTATCAACTATATTGTAGCATAGTATTAATGAAGTGTGCACAAAGGAGAGGATGAAAACTACTTGAGTAGTACAGTACGGGATAAAAATCCTACAGAGGATCTTTCTCAGTATTACACATGTAGATCATGTGGAATGAAATTTAATAGCTTTGGTGATATGCAGAGACATATATTAGTAGATCACATGCAGAAAGGGGATATACCATAAGCGACTACAAGTTCGAAACTAATACAATTGCTTAAATAAAAGAAATTACGATTAGATTAGCGTCAAGAACAGTCTATAATCTGGCAAATTAAAAATGCAACTAATTGTATCAATCGGTCTTCTGTTATGCCATTACTACGTAGGCTTGCTAGAGCTCTAATAAGACCCAGCTCATACAATTCACGTTCCAATTGACCTCTCTCATTATAGTCTGATATAACACTGATAACACGAAGGCTGCTGCAGAAAGAGTACAAGTTGATGAATCAGACTAACACAATTTCTAGTTCATCATATGCATCTTTTACAGAAAGTTCTAGCAATGTATCTTCATAAATAAGTAGCCAATCTCTCCATCCTACAACTGGAAGTTTCCTAGCCAGTATCTTGGTACTTTGTATCAACCTTGTTATCAAATATGCATATGAGGGTTTTTCTCTTTTTTCTTGTTCTTTTATTTTAAACAAACTTTCCTGGATTTCTATTCCAGGTCTACCACCCTGTATATTTATATTGACATTATCACCATATCTGTTTTCGACTTTAGCTGTAACATAGCTTTGCCCAATCTCAAACCTTTCAATATTTAGCATAACACGGAAGTGAATCGATGAATTTGTCTTTGAAAGTTGATTGTATACCATCTTTGAGGCTTCATCAAAGAAGTCATCATTTTTCAAGTATAGCACAGCAATAGCACAATCAATTTATTAGATTTTCTGCTACAGTCATAGGAGCATCGCTTTATAATATAGTGATTCTCTATGAGAGATGGGTTTCCATTGTCATTTATCAAGCTCTGTTATCTTTACAGAGTACCCGTCTATACAAGGTTTAATTCCTGTGCTTAGGATAATCATCACCATAGTACTATCTGGTAAAGATGGTAAGCGTCGTAAGCATGGTGTAGTACAAAGTTTCTGGGTTCAGAAGGCGCATTTGAATTCAATGATGATGTTAATGATTATTACGACTACCAGCTTTTTAGGTACAAGGCATTGTAGGTACTATTTCCTGTAAAGCGGATACGACTTCATTTAGACTCTTGCCAGAACTTGTCAACGTAAGCAAGCCTCCTATACCTCCCCTGAAATTAGTTTATCCTGTTGGTTTAATGGAACCATAAATGCTGCTACCGTGTCTATGTTGTTTAAGTTAGAAGATGTAGTTGATGATGATAATGGTGGTAGTCTGACAACAGTTTCATACCTGTAGACGTAAAAAGGAACTTACAAAGATCCAGGGCTTGGAATCTCAGGTGGAAAAATAACCCCTGATTCAATAAGGGCTATAGGTTTGCCTACAAATTATAAAGGAGTAATAGTAGCCTATGTCTCTTCTGATAGTCCTGCTGACAAAGCTGGTCTGAAAGGATTAGATACTCAAGACGATAGTAGTACAACGCTACTACAACCATCGTTGCAAACAGCAGATATGATAACTGCAATTGATGGACATTCTGTATGGCAAATCGATGATATAATAAATTATATTGAATCACAAAAGAATGTGGGAGATAATATCAAACTTACAGTAAATAGAGATGGACAGATAATGGATCTACCAGCTACTTTACAAGCAAGACTCATTATACCAGAATTACCACATAATCAAGGACACAGGCACCATCTTCCACGATTCCTACAGCCATTGCCATAGGAGAGATATTGAAAGAGATTCTTGTAGGTCGAAAGATACGAAGATGTATGATTATTCGAGATTATGTAAGCAATTACATTATAGTACTGTCTGTTAATTTCGTTAATATATAATGACGCCAATGCAAATCCCGCGCAAAAAGACAATTACGATAACCCTGATATCATTACAATTTCTACTATTAGCTTCGATATTCATTTCTCCTGTAGTCGGAAATGCATTGTTATCTGATAATAATAACAACGATAAAAGCATAAATAGCGTTGTTTCTTTGACAAACTTCGGAATATGGGCTCCATATCCACTACCCCTTGAATCCATTAAAAATATAACTGAACAAAAAAATCTAATAAATGCTATTCTGAACCAAGGATATAATGAATATTATTTTCCTATGATTGATTTCAAGTCTAAAGCGGCCAGGTCAATGGCGGAAAATCTATTGCAATCAGTAAATGGGACCAAATTGAAGATAATAATAATTTTGCTTCCTCCTTCAGAAGTTAGAGCTAAGGGAAATTTCAATTGGAATGCTTGGATTAAATATCTTAATTCCCTTAAAACAAAATACCCATCATCACTTGATGGATTTGTTATAGATGACTTTAATCTATTCAACGATAGTGCACATGCAACTAAAGTCGATGGAAATAATGATCATGGTCATAGGAGTGGTCATGGTCATGACGATGATGACAGAGATGGGAATAAGAAGAAAGCTCCAAAAGAAACTGTTAATTTTATGATTAAATCTAAACTTGAAGAAGCATTGCAGAAAAGAAGAAAAGACCTTCACTTTTACCCCCTTCTTTACTTTGAAGGAATCAAGACAAATGATGTGAAAAGGCATTTTTATAACAATACGGATGGTATAATTTTGGCAAGTGTCAATTACTATAATGTAACAGATCTAGCTCACAACCTAAAAGTTTTCTCAAAGGTGTTTAATAACAAGCCTATCAGATATATTGTTTATACTGATAGGACATCCAATTTCATCGACAGTAGTCTGCCATCTGACCGTCTTGTATTGTCTACTTTATCAATTGCAAACGAATCCGGCGTTGTTAAAGGTGTGATAGTATGGCGCAATATGAATAGTCCTATCATACGTCATTATCTTTCTAATAGGAATAACACAGAGTATCTGTCATTTATTTCTGCGATGGGAAAACTACAGCTAAAGGATGAAAACAGTAGTGATTCATATGGATTATACAATCCACCATCTAGCTCTCCTACCACACAACCACATGACCAGCAACTGCAAAATTTGAAGAATAGCAATAACCATCACAATAATAACGACAATCACATCGACGTGAAAAATAATGAGCATCATACTAATAACATTCAGTTATCATCATCGTCGCGACCATCATCTTCCAATCCTTCTACTCCAAAACTAGGAATCGGTACTTCTGATTTAAATCCCAGCTTGGCTGAAGACATGGGGTTGCCAAAAAAGACCAAAGGAGCCATGGTACAATCAGTCATTCTAGGAAGTCCTGCCTACAATGCGGGTCTCAAAGGCACAACTCTAGATGTAGATAAAAATGGATATCTGATAAGAAGAGGAGATCTGATTATATCGGTAGATGGACATAAGGTCAATGGAGCTGAAGACATAGCTAAGCACATGAACAAAAAACATCTAGGCGACTTGTTAGCTTTAGTTGTTAATAGAAATGGCCAAATATTAAATATGGTGGCTAAACTGTAGTTACGGCTACCGAAAAATGGAATCAGAAAATACATATTATGTAAAAGGAATTGGTATGTTAAAACAATCATTCAAGTCGGAAATTA
>JBKPMK010000125.1:0-5530 GCA_046732115.1 Thermoproteota archaeon | reverse complement strand
TAGTTTAAACTGACCTTTAATAAGATCATCGTTTCTGCTACCATATTTACTGTCTTTATTGGTAATAGGCGTCTCTAAAATATTCTCAAATTCCTTTTGTAACTGGGGATCATTGTTTTTAGAAATCGCTTTTACTGCTAGATCTTTCATTTGAATAATAAAGTTCTTGTAATCTGATATCAGGCGTGATATATTTTCGTCATGACGGGAAGTTCGATCACTGAATGTTATATCATTTTGTCTATCTTTGACACCATCATGATCCATAGGAGGCATGGTTATATCTACTTTTGATGGATGCAAGTTTACTATGTAAATTTCTAAATCAGGAATCTTGTTAGACTAACCATGCAGCTTAATACAAACTTTCGACTTGTTCCAATAATGGTTGAACTTGGCTTAGTTGACTATTTTGTAATGGGAGAAGCAGTTGGAATAGTTGCCACGTTTGTTGCGGCGTTTTATTATTCTAGAAAGCAAATGCAAAAGCTTTCAACTGATATAGAAACAAAAGTTCTAAGTGATTTGGATGACAAAATCACTGACCTGACTAGGCTTACAATTGAAAAACCACAGCTAATGAACATAGTCAGCAATGTTGAGTCACGTCAGACAGAAGAAATAGCATTTACATATCATCTACTGCAAACCTTTGCACATGTATATCATATGCACCAAAGAAAAGTGGTAAGTGAGAATGAATGGACTGGATGGCTACGTAGGATGAGGACTTGTTTTGAAGAGGGTAAGATAAGGGAATATTGGGAAGGTGACCTTGAATTGGAGAAATGGTTTGATCCTGCATTTGAAGACTTCATTGATAAAGAAATAGTTCGAAAGACAAGTCCAAAGCAAAAGACACAGTAAGAGAATCAGATGCGGAATAGCATGATCTAAACCTTGCTCACTAACATGAATTCTCTACACAAAAAATTATTGACTGTAATACTTTTAAGAAATAAACGGTCACAACCTTGGCAAATCTTTCATTACAAAATATGACTGTTGATGATAGCACAGACAATTTACTGTAGTGGATACCACAAGAAGGACAATCTCTCACCTATACCCTGATGGTTGCAATCCTCGTAGTGTTAGTCGTTATGTTGATTGCAGCATTAATAGTAGGTGTAGCATAAATTTAAATTCAGAATTTTGGATTGTACTACAATAGCAATGCTTTAACTTCCAATAGCTTGTTTATACTCTAAACTCTGAATTTGCAAATTTTATCTATTGAGAGAAAGTTATGCGTAAAGGTTATAGACAATAATACCGAATCACAAAACGTACCTTGGAGACACATGTAATTGGGATTGTATAATGACTACGCCAACATTGAGCACAAGGTAAGAAAAGAAACGGTAAGGCACGAATTATTTGCAAGCGTAGTGGTTCCCTTTAATAAGGGATCTGATATACTGGCTAGGACTATGGCGAGTCTCACCAAGCAAACCTACTCGAGAGATAGATTTGAGGTCATTTTAGTAGCTGACAATAATTATGAAGACGCAAAATTCGTAAGCGAGCAGTTTAAAAGAGAATTAGACGTAAAATTAATAACTATCTCCAACGATGGCTTTGGAGCAGCAAGCTCTAGAAACATTGGGATAGGCGTAGCTAAGGGTGATGTTATTGTGTCCCTGGACTCGGATATGATATGTCCTAGTATTTTTTTAGAATCACATATGGGATGGTTTCACAAATCAGCAAAAATTGCAACTATTGGAATTCGAAAATTTGTGAACGTTAGTGGGATTCAGCCTAGAGATGTCATTCGAAACTTTCACTTGATATCTTCACTTCCAGAGATCCGAAGCATTTCAAATACCATGGTTGGAAGTCACAAGGATAAGAGACTTCCTGAACTTAAACGACTAATGATTCATCCCTTTCCAAGCAACTGCTTTCATGGAGGTAATGTGGCATATTGGCGCGATGATGCTTACGATGTTGGATTATGGGATGAAGATTTTAACGGGAATTATGGCTACGAGGATATAGATTTTGGACAGCGTCTGTTTGAAAATCGTACTAAGCTGATATTCGAAAACCGTGCTACAGCATACCATCAAGAGAGTAATTTCATTTCACGTTCCCAACGACATAATGGTTTATCGATAAATCGAATAAAGCTTTATGAGCGATATCCCGGACTTGCAAGATTTAGAAGCGTTACTCTCGGAACAACATAATTTTCTTGCCGATCAGTCAAACAATAATCATCTAAAAAGCTACATTTAGCGACTTCTAGGCACTATTCTATTCTATTCTTTATATAGCTAGCCTATTTTCTAGCACATTAAAATAAAGAAACCGGATGAAGCATTTTGTGTTTATCTATATTTGAATTCCATACAGTTATCCCTATATGTATAACCTATTCTTTCATAAAATGACATCCTGTCATCAGAACAGTATAGCACAGTTCTCATACATCCCATTTTTGTTGCCGCCTCGGTAGCATGTCTTACGAGCTTAGACCCAATTCCTAATCCTTCATATACTCTTCTAACTGCAACATCTTCTACATGTCCAAATCTTGTTCCACCAAAGATGAATTTTGGCTCTATGAGCAGAGTGGTTGTGCCGATTATCAACCCACTACCATGACCATCATATCCATCTTCCAAAACAGCCACAAAAATCTTGTGAAGCGGATTTGATTTAATCTGTTGAAATATGTTATGAGCAGCGACTCTATCCAGCTTCCCCACTGGAGCTAAGTTTTCTAATACCTCTATTACCCCTCCGGTTTCAAGGTCGTTTTCTTCTATCTCGCGTATTTTGTATTTTATAGACGGTTTAGAGTTTCTACTGGTTCTATACAATCTATACATACAAATAAACTTCTATCCCGCTATAATTTTATTGGTAGATTTCTTTTAGCTCAATTCAATCTTTATGTAAAAGCCAACCAACATCAAAGAATCATATCCAATAGATTGAGAACTGCTACAGGTATTGAATCCTATAACTGATAGAGGTAGATGAAGTCCAAAATCACTTTTTATTTTCTTAGCTGCTACATCTATAGGCCTACCAGTTAAAGGACACTAGTTCAGGCTTACCGAACTCTCCAATAATGGCGTTACATAGTGTTTGTCTACTTGTTTGTTTTTTGAAATCGGAACGATGTTTGTTATATTTGAAGTTATATCATAAGTATTGTATTACGTAGTATTCAGATATTGCAGAATAATGGAATATTTTAGACTATGCTAATATATCTGCTAATATATCTAGACTATAATCCAATTATAGTGAATGATAAAATTCGTATAAAAAATAAAGCAAAAAAGTCTTAAAAATTATGAGATTGTAGTCCAACTAGAACTAGTGAGTTCGTAGATACCAAGAGATCAAAGCAGCCGCAATGAGCAGCATTCCAATTAAAACAACAACTAAACGGATTTTATTTATCGTTGCCATTCCCACCGTTATTATTATCATATTTAATATAATGGTAACCAGGCGTACAATGTATTGGTGCACTTGGTTCCCAACATGCACCGAAGTGAAAACTATGATAATTGGTTGAGAACAAAAGAAAATTAAGGATAGAACACGAAGTATTAAGTGGTAAGTGAAAATATTGTCAAAGTCGGAATCTGATTCTGATTCGGAAAAGAAATATGAAGAAGACGATGACATGGAAGAAGATGATCTGGTTGATGATGAAGAAATAGTGATCAATGATGAAGAGGAAATTGAGTCTTTAGCAGAGGAAGAAGATTGATACACACATTTTGATTTTTATCCTATTTTCCATCTTCATTCTGGATCAATTCCCTATAACTAAATCATGCACAAGCAAAATTGAGCTGAGTCTTTCAGTTTTTTGTATCTATCGAATCAAATGCTATTGTGTATATATTACCTATTTTGGGTGGAATAATTGAGTCAAATTTGGTTCGAGTCACATTTATATAAATATGATAAACATGGCTGCTAGCTTTTCTAATTGTCATATCTGCAATCCCAACTAGGATCATATGTTACCAGAATATAACACATGGTGAGCCCAGATATGAAATAGAATTTTAAACTTCAAATGGAGCATTTTTTACTACCGTGTCAGAAACAATTGAAGAAATCATAGCACATCTCAGATCTAAAGATCTGGTGTACAATATCAGATATGCAGAGCAAAAGTCAAGACACATTTCCCATAGTAGTAAATGAATGTGGTGCTCTAGGTGAGGAAAAGTATAGGAACCTAGTTGAAATGATAGAAAATCTTGTGGAAAATAAGGTTGCAAGAGGCAAATTTACTGGTAGACATACATATGGAGGAATACCCGCTCTAAGCGCATGTATCATGTACCGATTCGTCGCCGCCCTGGTGGTTTGCATTTTTTGGTTTGCTGTTCTTAGCGCTATGTGTTCCCCCTCAAAGCTAAGACCTGTGCCAGAAGGTGCGATGGTGCTACAAGTGTGGTCAATATTATATCAATGTACCTAGCCTATGTACATGCACGGAATTAGCTGTACATTCTGTGTCTGATACCATTTCCAACTATACATATAAGCTATGTTATCTATTAATAAATAGGATACATTGTGGACTCTGCTTTAAAATCAAAGTTAAAATCAATGCTAAAACGAACGCTAAAACGTCAAATTCCTTACCTCATAGGAGGTACGATCACTGGCATTATTATGTCATATTATTACGGCTTTATCGTTACCATCATAGTAAATAGTTCTATTTGGTTTGTTATATCAACTGTTGTCAACAAATACTACTGGAATTACACTGGATTTAAGGAAGAAATGTATCTTATGAAATTTGGTTTATCTAGAATCAATGCAAGATAGATAAATAAATAAACTTCTCTTCTCTTTACTTTCAGCATGTTATTTAGTGTTCCTTCAAGCCTTGAGTGTACTACTCTAAAGTGCGCCAGTGCCAGAATCATTCTATATCGATGGCTTTATAGCAGATATTGTTAAAATACATATGATAAATATGTACGTACGTTGTAATTCATGTAGTAATGAGTTCAACGATCTAGTCGAGGGGATTCGATATTCAAGCTCTACTAAGGGACTTCTATTCTTTTGTTCAGATGATTTTTGTAAAAACTATCTTAATAAACCTGGTAATGCAGTCAACCATTAAGGGCAATTAGTTACAGCCTAACAAGATGGCAAAGGAAATTAGTCTATAATATGTATTCATTTTAAATCTTGTTGCTTTCTTTATGGTAACCTGAAGTTGTAAGGGGTATCATGTAGAATGTCCTTTATCCAAATCAATATTAGTTAGTTCTTTAATTGCAGTCTTCATTGCTTCATAGTGAAATGGCATTGCATCTACCAAGACACCATCCATATCAAAGATGGCATATAATATCGAAAAAATATCAACTGATCGTGTAATTACTTACTGCGGTTCAAAATGTTTGATGGCATGTACAGTCATGTCCTGAACAGCAAAAGATTTGCATACCTTCAACAGAAATCTAGGTGTTATGAATGAATTCAAAGACAAGCATCCAGATGATTTTAAGGTAGAAGTACTGTC
>JBKPMK010000124.1:0-15056 GCA_046732115.1 Thermoproteota archaeon | reverse complement strand
CTGCTTGCTGGAGAAAAAGACCACTCATTTGCAGGCCAGGCTGAGAAGTTATATAATTTGCTTAAATGTCCCAAAAAATACATTATATTTACAAGTGAGGAAGGAGCAGAGGACCATTGTCATATAGCAGCATTATCTCTTACGAATCAGCGAATATTTGATTGGTTAGATGATGTTTTTGTGTCGCAAAAAAGCAAGGTTCATGAATAAGGTTTTCGCTATAAGTAATTCTAGGAAAAAAGTTGTGGTAAATAGGAAGCAAACAAATCGCAATGGAAAATTGCCTTAATGAGATAGTCGGCAAGTGGATGGGTATGATGACGGGTCGTAATAAAAAGGAGGCAGCAAACAAATGAGAAAAGAAAAAACGGTTAGCTGGTCGTGTTGGTACTGTGAAAAAGAAATAGGCGACAGAAATGTGAAAAAGAAATAGGCGACAGAAATGTGAAAAAGAAATAGGCGACAGAAATGTTTGTCCACATTGCAATCATGTTCAAGACGAGTTTAGAACCGTAGATTATTTAGAACAACAGGAACTTATAAGAAGGGCAAAGGAACGTTGCACAGACAAAGAAGTATGAAAACAAGTAGCCGAGCTCAGGAAAGAAGGTAAGTTACCCAAATCCAAAAAAGAATACAAGCCAAACATAGCAGGAATCCGATATGTATTTGCAAATAACGACAAAGAAGTAAGATGGACCATTCAGCATAATAGACCAGACGATGTAGGCTGCAGAACGTACCTTAACGGTTTTGAAATACTTGCCAACATGTTAAAAGAGATAATTCTTTGTGATTACTATAAACGAGAGTATGAATTACCGGAACCTCAAGTAGTGGATTATCTAGGGGTATTTGGTGACAAAACAAAGGCATTGACTCCTACAAAAGTAATGGAACTGGGTTTAGCAAATGACAAGAACAGGCCTAAAATTAAATTCAAACAGAGAAAGAGGAAGGCGGTCCGGTCTATATATTGAGAATAATCAATAGTTAAGCTCTATTATAGTATTGACATTTAGTTGTTCCATGACCTACTATGAGAAATGTATCCAACTTTTCTTGACATCGGAGGCCACGATTTTCCTAGCACGGCACCTTTATCCTCAAGCGGCCTGCTACAACTCCCGGCTAAATAGGGAGTATGTCCTCTCTGTAATGCAGTATAAGACTCTGCAGTGCAATTATATTTTCAGCTGCAGCCACCAACACAAGTAAGCACGTGGGTGAGTAACTGACCGAGGGCTGGAAGCAAAAAGACTTGATTGGATATTGAGAGTCCAACCCCCAATTTCCACATGCCTGCCTGCAACCATCAATACAATATCCAGCTATAAAGGAAGGACGTCTTCACTGCAGTGCGGTATAAGAGAGTATATTGCAATTATATTTTCAAAATGTTATTTGTGTGGATGAGGCTTTCCCTTTCTGGCTTTAGATATATTTCTTCTATGTTTTGGAGAGAGTGTTTTACCTTTGTTCGATGACGTTCTCCCTGGTCTTCCTTTTCCTCTTCTGCCATTACTTGATTTAGCGTGAGCGGCTCTCATCCTTTGCTTGGTCTGTTCAGAGAACTTTTTACCATAATTAGGACTATTCCGTCCTCTTAAACTTGAGTAAGTGGCGGCTTTGGTTTACCACGATTAGCATTACCTATCTTGCGTTTTGTTTCCTCGGTGAGCGGGTGAGGTTTATGCGGATGAGGCTTTCCCTTCCTTGCTTCTGAAATTCTCTTTCTTGTTTGTTTTGATAGTTTCCAACTTATATCATATCATTACATGTAGCTGCTGCTGCCCGCTGCTGGTTCGGTCGTTTATTATCATCTTGCAAATTTTATATAGAACAAAATACCGCTAGCTTGTTGCGTTTGTATTTGTGTTACTCCTCCCATTACGCATGTACGAATGTCAAGCGCTAGGATAATGAAACGAAGGAGGCAGCTAAAAGCAACGAAAAGATGACGACATGATGACCAGCATCATCTTCTATAACTAATGTGATAGCAGAGTATAAGTACGAAATTTCTCTATTAAACTTTTGAATTGTTTATTGCTCGCGAAACTTATTTGGAAAACTCAGTGAACAAGAATAATAATAATGTCCTGTTGGTGTTTCTGTTCTCGATAATTGGATTAGGTATAATTTCTTTAACTATATCTGCTACAATGGCAAATGCACAAACATCTTCTAATTCTATGTCTGGTGGTAATAGAGCTAGCAAAGAGACTAACGTGAAACAAATGGGAATCTGTTTAGTAGGTGAAGGAGGCCCTTGTAATGGCGATAGTAATTGGGATGGCACTCATGATGTGACTGGGAAGTGTGTATTATTAAATGGTTGTGGTAATGGAAATCCCAATAACAACGAGAGCATAAATAACAACGTTAGAGGGAAGTAGTAATAAACACTCAACTATAGTCTATTGCTTTAATTAATTTTACTCTCTCCTTTCCTCATTGTTAGCTTTGACATTAATAGGATTCATTCACTAAAGTAACCATCTGTAGTTTCAAACACTTTTGCCAAATCCTGTGTTGATGTTTCTCAACATATCTGTAGATACAACACACGTGTAAATATAGATTCCATAAACCATCACTAGGGAATATACTAATGTTGTGCTTTTGTTGTTATAACTCTCTTTTCACTGGTGACTTTGACTTTTGTTGTCGGCATTTCCTCATTATTGTTATTATTAAATATCTTTTTCGTTCTTGGAAACATTTCCTCATATGGTTCTAATATGTCCCTACAAAATTCTATTCCTCTTTGGGTAGGCTTATATATTGCGACTACCTTTTTTTGTAGATTTAGTAATTGATTTTTGTCGATTAAACCATTTATTTCTAATTCATAAAGAAGATATCTGTGCTTCTTTAAATTCAACCCACAAAAACAAATAAGTGCGGTCTGGTTTAGCTCGCCATACTCAACCAGCTTTAGTATTATATCCTTAATAATATAGCTTCTATCGCGTTGTCGGGACATAGAACCAAACACTGCAATAAATTAAATTAACTTAGACTATATTATTGGGATTTATCATCAGCCAAAAGAGTTTTCTTTGTTTCTCCTTTGGTTTGTGTTCCTTTTCTGTATTTTTTGCACTTCATATTCCAATATTTCTGCCGCCGACGATGATGGTAGTGCTCGTGTTGTTGAAGCACTTCTCCATACTATTGTTGACGACTTGACTATGTATATTGATATACTAGCTATAGCTGCTTGAAGTACTTTGGAAATGATGTCTATTGTACCTACATCATCTTGTATCCCTATAGATGGAATATTTATTGTCCTAGTAGATATGTAAAATGCAATGAGTACTATTGAACCTATAGCAGCTACTATATATGGTACTTTACTATAATACTTGTTCTCAATCATCCATATTCCGGCCGCACTGTATGCTATACCAACAACAGTGAAGAATATTATTTCATTTACGGTTGCCATTGTGTCTCCCTCATCTTTGCTATCCGTATTATTGCTACTGCTACCAGCCGATGATTGTGAAAGTTCAGAGTAATCTTGGGAGGCAACTATAAAGTACAAGGCACCAGTACAAATCATTAGTGCAGCAACAACATATACTAATATTGCAGATTTATTAGATACGGCAATCACTGTTTTAGTGTTATTATATTTTTTCATTTGTAAACCCTCTATTGATGTTTTTCAAAGTCTTGCCGCAAAGGTCACAGTAGTATATTCCACAACTAATACACTGGACACAGAATGCTGCTATTCCCTTGCCTCTTACTCGGACAAGCTCATGCTCATGAATTAACTCATTCCCCCTCTGTGTTGAATTTTCATGTTCAACACGAACAAGTATGTTGGTTGTTTTCATATCGGCAAATGCTTGATGCAACTATAATAGAATAGGAGTAACTCAGTTTTCCTAGCGGTGAACTTAGTTCCCCTACAGCCTTATATATTATGGGAAAGAACATTTGAATATGAAATTTATCTATGAGTGCAAATGGCTCTAACAGCAAGAAAATCGATGGAGATAAAAATGAAGCCAATAATAATGATGACATATTATCTTCCGAATCTCCTACGTTAGCTACAAGGTACGCTCATAGGGCTGCAAGATTAGTACATTCAATAGAAAAAAATTCTTATATAATAATTGGCATAGTAGTTGCTTTATTTATTTTGTCTATATTAGATATGCTCGAAGTTCATGCAAATCTTCCTTTTTCACTTGATCCTGTGATAACAGTTTTTTCAGCTGGTTCTATAGTTGCTTTATTGTATATGATTAGGCTGACGATAAAGTCTAAAAAGGTTCTTGAAAATTGGGCTGATACCTTTGAGCGAAACTCTATATCAGCGGGAATAAATATTTCAATGGGTAACAGAACTAAAGAAGAAGCGGTCCGTGCAATAGCAGAAACAGTAGAAGAAATAGGGCCGCAGCTGAGAGAGTATATTTCTTCGAAAGACAACTATAATGAATTTTTCGATGTTGCTTTTGACAAAGAGACCATAACAACACAATTTGATATAGTTATAGATAAAGAAAATGTAAAGCCAACTGAAAATAATAGTAGTTACCAAGACCTCAAAGCAGCTCTTCAAAAATATGGTTCTGTAATAGTAAAATTTGTAAATGGTACAATAGATGCTAACACTATTTTGTCTTATTCCAACTTGCTATCTAAATATATCTCAATAACAAAAAATAATGTTAGTTTGGCTTTGATAATTGGTGATGATGCAACGTCAGATGCACATAGTATTGCATTGCATCCAAAAGATAAGAAAGTAGGATATATAATAATAATTGAAAGACCGTTACTTACACCATAGAGGCGAGATTTCTCAACTACTATCCTCCTCTATTCCATAAGCCAACCTTGTAAAATTCAGAAAACTCTTAACCCACCTTGAATATGCTTCAACTCCCTTTTCTGTCACCTGATAAAACGTAGAATCAGAAGTTTTAATTGAACTTATCAGCCCTTGATTTTCTAACGTTAGCATAATATCTGAAACTCTGTCCTTGCGTTGTTGCTTGATACTAGGAACTTTAGTTATAACATGATACTTGCTTACAGGAGTCCTTGTGGCATTAATACACAAATACTCTAATATTGAAAACATAGTGTATTCTGATGAAAGCCTCTTTTTTGCAGTCAAATTTGATGCATTTTTGAATTGTGGTTAAGGAAGCAGTTTTACTATTATGTGTTTTGCTTGCCTGCTTGTCATTTTATATCTATAGCATATACCGAAAAAGAAGGAGGAGCACCAAATACACATACATGTACACACATCATCACTATAATAATAGTTTCTTACACTGTGCTATGATGCAGTCAATATGAGTAATTTTATTTGCAGTCTGGGAACAGAGTTACCCTACTATTTATATTCATATCAATATAGACTATCACCATGGCAGAATCAACAGAAAAATCCAAGAAAAATGTGAAGAGGATTTTATTATTGGCAGTAATAACAACACAGATTATGCTTTTAGTTATAGCTGCTACGGCACCATCGTATGCTTATGCACTGACTATTGCTAGTACATGGGGATCTCAGGGATCTGGCAATGGTCAATTTAATGGCCCATCCGGTATGGATTTGGACTTTAAAGGTAATTTGTATGTAGTTGACACTGGCAATAACCGTATACAAAAGCTTAATGCGACAGATGGCAAGTTCATTGCAGCGTGGGGCTCTTCTGGCTCCGGACAAGGGCAATTCAATAGCCCAATAGAGGCTGCAGTAGACGAGGCTAGAGGCCACATATATGTTACAGATGGATCTAATTCGCGTGTTCAGGTGTTTAATGTAGCTGATGGCAAGTTCATTGCAGCTTGGGGCTCTTCTGGCTCCGGACAAGGACAGTTTGTTGCTCCCACAGGTATTGCAGTAGATCTCAAGACAGGTAATGTATATGTGGCTGATACTGGGAATAACCGTGTTAGCAAGTTTACACCAGATGGCAAATTCATTATGTCTTTTGGCTCATTTGGTACAGGAGAAGGGCAATTTGTTAACCCAAGTCGTGTTGACGTTGATGGATTTGGCAATGTGTACGTAGCTGACTTTGGTACTAACCATATAGACAAGTTTACACCAGATGGCAAATTCATAAAGTCATGGGGCTCTCTTGGAAAAGCTGATGGTCAGCTTTATTTTCCAACTGATGTGTTTGTAGATCATGTAATAGGTCATGTTTGGGTAGTTGATAGCGGCAATGATCGGATACAGGAATTTAGTCAAGATGGCAAATTCATCAATAAAATAGGGCCTCTCGGCATAGCTACTAGCGGTCACCTGCATAATTCAGTTGATTTCGACTTGGGATTAACCGGCAAAGGATATCTTGTAGATCGGGATAATAGCCGAATACAAGTATTAGCTGTGTCTCCTACAACCAGCCCACAGACTTAGTAATAATAATACCGCTATGATATATGAATACAAAATAGAGTTAAATAGGATATTGTATGCCGGGTAAGGACTTCACATTTTACTTTTTCCCATTAATTAATCGTATTCACTACTACCCCTAAAGCTATAAAACTTCAACGCTAACCTAAATGCATCAAATATGTCATTATATGATGTTGCTTCCTTATCTAATGTCCCATCATTATCCACAGCAGTTCTCAGTGCAGTAATCAACTTGTCAAATTTATCTGGATTAATTGCAATCCTGCCGCCATCGTGTTCCAGTATCATCTTGCAATGACCCAACATGGCCTTGTGCTCTGACTAAGTTTACTGGGATAATCGTCATCATGTCCACAATGCGATCGTCGCCTAGCCCTTCAGCCTTACATCTTGCTATCACTTTCATAGTCAGGCCCCTCACCTATTTGCAGCTTAAGCGACCTACAGATATAGGGAAGAGTAGTGTGATATCAAAGATCGGCTTTCTCATTATCAAGGCTGTATTAATATCATTCCTCATATGTCCAGCCATCTAGTAGATTTTATTAATCATTACAAATCAGCACAATCTTGCCTTTGACTGAGCCACTGGCCAGTAATTCATGAGCCTGAGCAGCCTGATTCAGAGGCTTTTTTGCTGCAACGATAGGTTTGATCTTTCCTTGCTTTAGCATGTCAAATAATAAAGTCAGATCTTCATAGAACCAATCTGGCTTTAGCCTTTTTAGCGTTTGTATGCTATACAAGATAAATTTTCTCTGTTCGGAAACCACATTCATAGTAAACATCATCATCCAATATCCGAGGTCTGCAGTTGGTGTGCCTCCATAAGCGACTAATCTACCACCACTGCTAAGAATCTCATATGAGGACTGGAACGATTTTCCTCCAATGCCGTCGAATACAGCGTCTACGCCTGGTTCACCATTATCATTATCAACATCATGACTCGTAGCTTTCATAATCTCTTGAACTATATCTGCTGACTTGTAATCTATTGGAATACCGCCTAAATCAGACACAATATGATGTTTTTCAGATGATGCCGTTCCATACATTTTTTTCAGATTAGCAAGCTTACCCAATTGGAGTAGTGCTGTGCCAACACCGCCAGCAGCACCACCATTAATTAATATGCTTTCGCCAGGTTTTATGTGGGCACAACGGTGGAGCATCTGGTAAGCAGTGATATAATTCAATACTAAACTTACAGCCTCAGCACGATCAACTTCGTTGGGAACTGGTACCAGCTCATTTGTTGGCAGACATATGTATTCTGAATACCCGCCGACTATTGGTAAAGCAGCGACAATCTGACCTGTTTGCCATCTTGATACTTTGTCCCCTAATTTGTCAACAACGCCAACAACATCCCATCCTGGAGTAAATGGTGCTCTTCCAAGATTCCAAGATTCCGGATGAATTCCTTGTCGCATCATAATATCTGCAAAGGATACTCCTGCAGCAAGTACCTTTACACGCACTTCATTAGCTTGTGGTTCAGGAAGCTCATCCTCAGTTAGTAAGAGATTATCTGGGCCACCAAACTGAGGTACGATAACGTGCTTATATTTCATGATAATGCAACCTAGAATATTTAGCTACAAACAGAGAAACCCTATAGTTGTGACTATTCATACCTTGATCCTCATCCTCTTGAAAGCCAGAGCCATTAAGCTGCCTGAAATTGTTAGCGATCCAGCAATTATTGATATCATTGAAGATGATGATGATGGTACTACCAGATTGCTACTACTTTTTAGAGCACTTTCCATTTTTGTTCAGAGAATATTCGGATATCCAAGATATATGCAGTAGGGGTACAGTGCATTGCACTAACTAATTCTACGATATTGCTGCTGAATTGCCTGTAAATACTTCTAAATATGCAAGCATTACAGGACAGGTGGCATTTTCACAAATGGAAATTCCTTTCAGACCAGTGCTTCCCATTATTATTAGGTCAGCTTTTTGCTTGTTATTGGCAACATCTATAATAACTTGAGCTGGATTTCCTATTACCACCTGAGGAATAACAGTAACAGACCGAGGTGAGAGATTTGTACCTCTCTTGTCACTATCTATCTGGATGGCTGATTCAATTCGTTTCTACATCGTCAAGCATTTTTGATGCTTCATTTCTCATCTCTTCATACAGTTCATTGAAGTATTCCTTTAAGGGTTTACCGACCATTATTCTTAGAGCAATATACATATTGGGAATACGAACATGAATTTCCTCTACCACGTGCAATAGTATGATTTGAATACATCCTACTTCTTCTTGCATTGAATTTGTAGCACTTTCTCTTCTACATGCAATCGAATCATTAACTATGCATATTGCTTGTTGCTTGTTGCAAAACGTTTTCTGATGGTTTAGAACTATCATACGGTACAAGGATGTTGTTATATGGAAATACCAAATTTTCTCTTCTATTGACTAGCTAGTTTTGCTCTTCTTATTTGTTATTGTCCACGTTCTATACCGTAATAATGATAATATGCTACGTGTTGATTGATTAACTCCTAGTGTATAAGCGAATCCTAGTTCCAACCGATGGTTCCAAACCAGCAGATAAGGCATTAGATCATGCCATCAACCTTATAAAATCAGTTTCTAAAACTGACAATAACAATACTAGAATACAGCTAACAATATTGTTTGTTATCCCAGATCTTCCTGTTCCAATTGGTTTTGAGAAGCCAATGCGATCACTTAAAACTGGAGGAATAGTTTCTTTTTCGGATTACCTCAAAGAAATGCATGAGGCAATGAAATCAAATGCACTACAAATGTTGTCTGAAAAAAAGCAAAAGTATGAATCCGATGTGAGCAAAAATGTGAACATAACAGCTCAAGTTGTTGTTAGTAATGGACTCCCTGTAGCTTATACCATTATTGATTTCGCTAATAAACAGAAGACAGATTTGATAGTGTTAGGAAATGTTGGATTGAGTGGCATGTCTAAGGTCAAAGCATTAGGAAGTGTATCTAGGGCTATTGTTGAGAAACACTTCCGGTGTTCAGCTGCCCTATATTAGTTGTACATTCTAGCTAGAGATCTAATTAATTGAGTTCAATTTTTCCTTATGCAAATACAATTTTTCCCATGCTACGTAGAAACATCTTCAATTAGGTTTGTCTTGTAAATGATGTTAGGTTAATGAGCCCATATAACTATAACAGAATTATGCTGCTGTCTGTAGAAGATTTTGTATACGGTGCAATTGATGGCTCAGTGACCACTTTTGCAGTTGTTGCAGGAGTGATAGGAGCCCAGCTATCTCCTTCAATTGTACTTATACTAGGGTTTGCCAACCTTTTTGCAGATGGCTTTTCTATGGCTGTTGGAAACTATCTTGCAAGCAAAACAAGAATAGAGTATATCGAAAAGCAAAGAAAAAGACAAGAGTGGGAAGTCGAAAATCAATCTGAGCAAGAAAAGCAAGAAATAAGAGATATCTATGCACAGAAAGGCTTCAAAGACGAGTTACTTGAAACAATTGTAAATGTCATAACAGCAAAAAGAAAAGTGTGGATTGATACAATGATGAGAGAAGAAGTTGGTCTAGTAGAGAATAAAAATAAGAAGCCATTAGATACTGCCGTAAGTACTTTTGTGGGATTCAATATAATTGGTTTAATTCCACTTATACCATTCATATTTTTATATGCCTCAGGACTTAGCGTTACTATTCAACATGCCTTTCTTTATTCAATAGTATTCACTGCGATATCTTTCTTTTCAATAGGCATTATAAAAGGAAAAGTTGTAGATAAACCCATTTTAAGATCCGGCCTTAGTAGCTTGGCTATTGGTGGGATTGCTGCTTCTGTAGCATACATAGTTGGTCATCTGCTAAGTACGTTCGTAAAATAGCTAGCAATTACTACATTGAAGACATAAAAGGTGTACTGCTAAAACTACTGGATATTATTATTATTATTGCTATACCACTCTTTTTTGATCCTCGAGACTATGGTAGTTATAGATTCATTCTTGCTCAATATCAAACATACTATCATAATAGCTGCAAGTACTAAAAATCCTCCTTTCATAACTTCAAAATTAAATTGAAAAAGCATCACTATCGATGCCATTAACCCTATTCCTGCCAATACAGGAAATCTTCCTATGCTTAGCGGAGCTAAAAAAGGCCTCTCTACAGTTGGCTTTTTGAACCTGTACCATATTAGACAGAGATTAACAGAAGCATATACTAAGAATATACCAAATACAGAGATGTTTGCAACACCCGAGATATCACCTGAAGAAAAGCCAACAGTTAGCATGGCACATGCCATTGCGATTATTATTGCTAGCCAAGGAGTTTTTCTTATAGGATGAATCTTACCCATTAATGAAGGAAATGCATTCTTTGAGAACGTAGTATGGGAATTAATGCTGGCGTCAGCAGCAGCAGCATTACTGCTATTACCATCTTGTTCCTTTGTATTCCTTGACATTCCATAAATTATTCTAGAAGCTGAAATTAGCATCATAAGAGCAGTATTGGACGTTGCAAATAATGCTATGAAAGAATTACTCCTTGATTACCTAATGCTTTGTCTGCAGCCAAAGCTAATGGCGCTTCAGACAATGATAATTCTTTCCAACCAACTAGTGCAGATGTAGATAACGCAACTAATATGTAAATAACAGTTGTACTAATGATAGATATTAGTAGTGCCTTTGGTATTGTATTAGTAGGATTCTTGGTTTCATCAGCAATATTTACAATATTCTCAAAACCAAAGTAAGCAAAAAATATTAATCCTGCTGAGCTTAAAATTGCGCCTAGCGCTGCGATATGAGATGATATATTGTTCTTAAAAGGTATCTCATAATAGTTTACGCTGCTGACTGAGCCAAACCAAAGCCCTGCAATTATTATTATTACAAGACCAGCAAGTTCTATAAAAGTAAAAATTGTATTGATCCATATAGATTCTGATATGCCATAAAAATTTACAACAGATAAAATAGCTACTAGGACGATTGCTATGAAAACTGGAGAAATCTGCGGTAGAAAAATATGTAGATATTGGGAAAACCCTATGGCTACAGTAGCAGCAGAGACTATGGCTACAAATATTATCAAACACCCGATTATTGATGCAACAAAATCGTTTCCAAATGCATTTATGGCATAATCATATTCCGCTGCACTTTTAGGGAATATAGACGATAATTCACCATAACTAAATCCTGTCATTAATGCAATAATTGCAGCTACTATAAATGAAATCCACATCGCATTGCCGGCAATCCCAGCTACATCACCTATTATAACGTAAATCCCAGCTCCTAAAATCAGACCAATGCCATACATTATGGCCTGAAATAAACCAATGCTACGTTTAAGGTGATGATGTGCATTTCCTTTTTCTTTACCTTGTTCAGACATACATGTATAATTGAGTAGTACCCTTTTATCTAAGAACAGACTTAGCTATAAAAATAAAAATGTAGGTGTTTTTCATAGCGGGTTTGTTGACATTATGTACCTATTTTTTACTGGTGATGATAACACTGTTAGTTTTCCTTTTACATTTGGTTCAGACTGCAAGTAGAACGGATATTTCCCGTCTTGTAGATTAGATGCCCCATATGCTAGAAACGCTTTAGGTTGAATAGCACTTATACTGAATAGTTTTCCAGACAGAGGAACATCCTGGCCCTTTCCATTTAGAACTGTCTTTTTGTTGTCGTTTTTGTTTTTCTTGTATATTTGGAATCGTTATTAGTCCATCGAATCTAAATATTCAGCAAATAGGCACATTCATAATCAGAGCTCCAATTTCAGACATGAAAGGGATAGCCTCATTTATCAGGCTAGAATACGAGCCCAACCCATAGCATCTAGCCAATAACTGAACTACAGTGGTATACCTATGTTAATGCTATCACACAGTGTGTGTTACATTAGACCTAAATATCGTCAGTGATAATGTACAATTGCACAAAGCAATTAGCGAGAAAAGTACAATGTAGCGACCTTGTTCATCTACTATCCATGACCAAACTGCATTGTACTAGCTAATTGCTTTGTGTGCGTAGCGTAATCTATTCATTTATATGTTCACCTTCAAAGTATTTGTTGTTTATTTGTTTGGCCAATCCATAGCCTAGATTAGCTTACATCATACAGCAGATAACTGGAAGGTAATGATGCCAATATCATCATTTGATTCATTGTTTCCCTGTCCTAAAGATCACCTAGGCTCTTTGAAAGGTTACATAACAAGCCTTTTCGGATATGGGATCAACAGCAGCATAAATTAGAAGATGGGAGAACTAACGGGGACTGTTGTTGTTAACGTTACTGTAGCTCTTATCATTATTGTTTGCTAAAGGTAAGCTAAATGCAACTGTAGCTCCTTTTCCATCTGAATTGTTCTCAGCCCATATCCTACCGCCATGAGCTTCAATAATACCTTTACAGATAAACAATCCCAGCCCAGTACCTGTTTCTGATTTAGTAGCAAATTTTGCAAACAATCTTGGAAATATCTCTGGGTCTATTCCTCTACCAGTATCCTTTACGCTGACAACAGCATGACCGTCTTTGCTTTCTACTGATATAGATATATCTCCTTCCTCTGTGAACTTAAGCGCATTACCGAGAAGATTATCGATTACTTGCGTTATTCTTCCTTTATCTGCTTCTACAAGGATAGTATTATTATCTTGAATTAGTAGCTGTTTGTGGAGCTGTTCTTGTTGTTGCCCTTCTCCTCCCTCTTCTTGATTTGTCTCTTCTTTTTTGTCAAATCCATACATTAGTCTTATATTCCTCTTAGAGCTTTTAATCTGATTTCTGTACTCATCAACAGCATCGGATATTACTTCTTTTAGATTGAGATATTCCTTGTTGAGCTTTAATAATCCACTTTCTATTTTTGTAACATCTAATATATCTTGAGAAAGCCTCTGCAGCCTTTTTGCATTCCTCAATATGATATCTACTAAAGGGCGGCTTTCATTATCCCTTATTTTGTGCATAAGAACATCAGATAATGAAATAATTGGTTGTATTGGAGTGCGTAGCTCATGTGCTGCCACATTGATAAATTCTTGTTGAGCTTTATTTGCAGTTTCAAGCTCTTTGTTTGCTTTTTCTAATTGCTTTCCTCTTCTCTTTACTTCCTCACTTAGACTGCTCCATTTAATAAGAAATACAATTAAGATTGCAACAGCAGCAGTGGTACCTGCAATTAATGAAAACATCTTTACTCTTTCAGTAAAAAGAACCTCATTAATACGTGAATAAATCTCTGCAGTAGGTGCAACTATACGAATAAAGTATGCGGCTTTACCATTTACATATATTGGATAACCTGCAGATAAGCTTTCACCCTCGCCATAATTATAGATAGCATAGCCGGGCCTTCCAGCTAGTAGATTACCAACAAAATCAGTTAAAACTTTATTGTGCTTGATAAATTGCTGCGAATAATCCGCAAAAAAGTTCCTTCCTATCAAGGCCTTGCTCATAGCAGTAACCAAGATAGTCGCATTCTTGTCATAAGCTACCAAGTACTTGGAATTAACATTTTGAACATTTCCGTACTGTGACAAGAAAGTCTCAAATGGTAAAAGTGCACCTATCAAGCCAATATATTGTCCATTATCTAGATTCGTTATAGGATATCCTATAGCTATTCTATACTGGCCGTCCAATCCAACAAAGCCATTCGAAAATGTAGGTGCTTTCGATTTTAGTGTCTCTATTGCCCATGGTCTTAAAGAAATATTTGTTCCTGCAAAGATCTTTTCTCCTTTTGTAGTTAGACCAACTGTTTCAGACCCTTTTTTATCTACAATTACAAGTCTATCGATTATGCTGCTATCGTGACCAATAAGGCGAGAATATGTTTCTTGTGCTAACTTTTTTGTTTTATTGCTAGATAAATCTCCCTGCTGAATGTATTTAGAATTTGCTAAACCATGAAGGTTATCTATTACCGCAGTCAGATCTGTGCCAATATGTCTTGATATGGCCTGTATGTAGTTTAATTGGGTTTGTACCTCTCGTTCAATCATTCTATTTCGGATATTCTGCTCACTTGTGTTTTCAAGATAAAAGAATAGACCATAGGATATAGCAATAATTAAAACTATGGAAACTATTGCCAATAGCTTGGCTTTTCCCATTAATGGGTTCACGTACTTTTTCTTCTTCTTAGCTTGCAATTATTATATCAATACATGGATACTAAATCCTAATCTAATTTTTAAACTTGAAGGTAACAGTTGGGGTATTTTCTGTTAAAACTTTTGGAAGGAGCAGACGTGCAGCTATGCATAAAAAAGTCAATCAAAACCCACAAAGCTGAAATCAATATATAGCAGACGACGACGAACTCGATAAACCTAGTGCTAGATTCAGAGTATGAGGTCATTAGGATTGTGATTGAGATTGCAGAAAATGCTAACTTAGTGTCTGGGCAACAAACTTTGTTTTTTTCTGGTCTAGATCAAGTCAACGGGGGTACACTATTTGCTTCTCTTAAAGCTTCAAGAAAATATTTAAAATATATTCCTGGTTGTATTTTACCATCCACAATATGAGTTAGGTTAAAAGCAGGAATATTTTGGTCATGTATATAAGACCATCTCCAAAGCGC
>JBKPMK010000123.1:0-5355 GCA_046732115.1 Thermoproteota archaeon | reverse complement strand
CAGTCTCCTGATGTTTTTTTGCTCCATCAAAACTATTGCGTCTTTTACTGATGTATCGGAGTTAATTGTTACCAATGGCTTACTCATAACTTCTGATACAGTCATATCAGCAAAAAACTTGGCAGAAAATCCTACCATCCTTGCAAGATCTCTCTCAGTAACTATTCCTATAGGCATTTCGTTTTTTATATTAGTATCTAATCTTTCCGTATCATGACCATCGGTATGGTTTTTTATGATAACTATACTTCCTATATTGCCCTGATACATTAATTTACATGCTTGTCTCATAGTTTCATTTTCTTTTATCGTTTTTACACTTCTAGTCATAAAGTCAGATACTGCGATATTTTTTATATTATCCAATGAAGTCATACAGATTAAATTAATATCTCTGATGCTTTTAGCCTTTTCGACATCAAATCCAATCGTGCTTGTTTCAAAATTTGCTGCTCTTCTACTACTTGTACTATGTGCATTGCACTGCAGTCAGACTTTTAATATATTCTGCCATGTTCTCCAATAATATACAAGTGTGTGACGCCGTCGAATGATCTCTGCAACAATGTATGGGTATCAAAAACCATTAAAGATTGAAGATGTAACTAAACGGCCTACAATAACTAATGGACAACAAGTTTTAGTAAAGGTGGGTGCTACAGGCTTATGCCATAGCGACTTACATCTGATAAATGGTGATTGGAAAAATTCTGTTCCTCTTCAATTGCCGATAGTATTAGGACATGAAATTGCAGGCTACATAGAAGAAATGGGCGATATGGTTCCTGTAGGGTTATTTACCAAAGGGGATATGGTCGTAGTATTTGGAGGTTGGGGCTGTGGCGTTTGCATTCATTGTAAAAGCGGAAATGAGCAAATGTGCAATTTTGCAAAATGGCCTGGAATCATGACCGATGGAGGTTTTGCAAAATATGTCTTAGTGGATTCTTACAGGTTTTTGGTTAAAGTACAATGGAACGACGATATTCGTAATAGTCAAAGCAGCGAAACGAAATTGACGATAGAGGAAGTAGCCCCACTTACCGATGCAGGGTTAACACCTTATAGAGCGGTAAAGAAAATAAGACATTTACTAGGTCCTGGAAAGACTATAGCCATATTTGGTATAGGCGGGTTAGGTTCCTATGCAGTTCAGTATGCCAAGATATTGGGGCAATCTGCAGATGTAATTGGTCTTGATGTCAATAATGATAAGTTGCAGCTGGCAGAAATGATGGGGGCTGACTTTACTCTGAATGTTTCGCAATATGAAAAACAATCTAGTGATGAGAAAGGCCTTAAAGAAGAGATCTTGAAAATCACAAAAGGGAATGGTTTAGACGTTGTAATTGATTGTGTTGGAGCAGAACATACAGTTCGTAATTCTGTGAAAATACTAGGCAAAGGTGGAACAGTTGTTTTGGTTGGACTCTTTAGCAATCAAATAAATGGAATACCTCTTGTTCCAGCAGTTATTAATGAATATTCGATAATCGGTTCGATATGGGGAAATTACAATGAGCTATGTGAAGTTATAGAGTTGGCAAAGAATAAGAAGATAAAACATAGGATACGTAGATTTAGCATAAACCAGATAAATGACGCAATCACATTACTAAAGGCAGGAAACATAATCGGTAGAGCAGTCATCTTACCTTAACAGTCCGGCCCTAAAAATAATAGCAATAATAACAAAGCACTCATTATTTTTGCAGAATATATGTTATTATTGTGATAGTTATAACCTGTAAACAATATGGCAACAGAGGGTAAATCAACAGTTACTGATGATGATAGCAGTAGTATTGATGATCAAAAAGTACAAATAAAAAAGATACTTGTTCCAATAGATGGTTCTGACTGTTCACTATATGCTGCTAAGCATGCAGTAAAGCTTGCAAAAGATGAGAATGCACAGCTATTTTGTATCCATGTCATAGGAAGTGTGCCCTACTATGGATATATGGGTTCACCTGCTGCAATAGAACAGTATTATAAAGACCTAGAACAAAAAGTTCAATCTTGGTTTGACAAGGTACGAGACATGGCAAGAAATGAAGGTATTTCTGAGCCAAAGACAGAGACGTTTAGTGATGTTAAATCTATTATAGGATCCATTATAGACTATGCAGCTAACAAGGATGTGGATTTAATCGTCATTGGAACTAGAGGAAGAACAGGACTAAAGAGGCTTGTTATGGGTAGTGTGGCAAATGGAGTTGTACAGCATGCTCATTGCCCTGTCTTACTTGTTAGATAATGATTCGCTTGCACTAATTTTGGGTAATGGTTATTGCATGATAAAGATATGAGGTTAGAGGTTTATCACTGCAAGCACTAGACAAGTTGTAAATAAGCAGCTACCTACTGAAACGCAGCTTTCCATGCATACAGTACGAGAATATATTGCATTAAATGCATAATACCATCCTTGACGTTTTTCAATACCATATCAAGCGTGAAATTGCAAGAAGCTAATAAACCATGGAGGAAAAAATGCAATAAATGAGCACAAAAATGCAAGTATAGTGGCGTAGAAGACAGGTATTGGAGCTGAGCAGTAAAGGCCAGAGCCAGACAGAGATAGCCGATACACTACAGATAAGCGAATCCACTATTAGCAGAGATTTGGACTACATAAGGGTGCAATCAAAGGATAATATCAGAAAATACATTGACGAGCGGCTGCCGGAGGAGTATGAAAAATGTCTAGTAGGATTGACTGCAATACTGAGAGAAGCATGGGATACATCGCAGCAGGCGCAGGACAAGCGCGAAAAGATACAGGCCTTGTCACTAGCAAAGGAGTGCTATTCTATGAAGCTAGAACTGCTAACTAATGCTACAGTGGTTGACGATGCTATTAGGTTTGTATCTAAGAAATCCAAAGAATATCTAAAATCTAGCGATGCCATCGGAGATGAGAAAGAAGAATCAAATGAACCTGATTATGATGAAGATGAGGATCAGTTGGAAAAAGAACAAGAGCAAATTGGAAAAATAACAGCAGAAACAACCACGAATGAAATCTTCTAATGAATATTGTAATGTTGCACCAAAACTTTAAAGATAAACTGCACGAATAACGCAGGTAATGTTTTCAAGAACAATGACAAAAGGGGACAAAATGTCTATTGGCATTTTTTTATTTACTCTGGTCATCATTGTTATTGTAATATTACCGGGAATGCTGAATAATTCAATTAACAACTTTAAAGCTTCCACTATTCATTTTGCATACGGTCAATCAAATCAGCTCAATTCAAGGTACGATAATAGCAATGCAAATTCAGCAGACGCGCAAAATATACAAGCAAAAAAAGTTCACGTTGGCGATATAGACATAGCATATAAAATATTTGGCAAGGGCGATCCATTACTGTTTATTCCAGGTTTCTCACAGACGATGGATATGTGGGATCCGATTGTATTAGATAAACTATCTTCAAATCATACAATAATTATTTTTGATAATCGGGGAATTGGAAACACAACTGCAGGTAACAAATCCCCATCAATACCTCAATTTGCTAATGATACTGCTCGTTTAATATATGCTTTAGGAATCAAAAAACCTGTTGATATTCTTGGTCTATCAATGGGAGGATTAGTTGCCCAAGAGCTTGCTCTTTTGCATCCAGAGAAAGTAAATAGACTTATAATTCATGCATCTAGTTGCGGTGGAAAAGAATCACTGTCGCCCCAAGTAAGCCCTCAGGTCTTAAGAAACATGATTTCGGGTAATGCCAGCGCTGATACGTTCCTATCTACTCTATTTCCAAAACAATGGATACAGCAACACACTGATTATATTCAAAAGAATTTTGTTTTCCCTATGGGCAAAGTTTCAAAAGAAAGCCTTCAACGCCAGTTTGAAGCTACCAGCAAATGGACTGGAGTTTGTAATAGACTCCCAAGCATAACAAAACCCACATTAGTTATAACTGGAAGTGAGGATATAACATCGCCTCCTGCAAATTCTATTCTTATAGTAGAGAAGATACCAGGAGCATGGCTTGTACAAATAAAAGGAGGCGGACATGGGGTAATGTTTCAGTACCCTCAACAATTTGCATCTATTTTAGAAACCTTTCTTTCAATCACTTAACTGATACATCAAAATGGAGAAGAGACCTTAGTAAATATGAAAGGTTTTATCTTTTATATCTAGCAATGCATAAGTAATTGACAATATCTTAAAGAGACAATGAGAAAATTATACGCTATATCTGTACTATCGTCAGTACTTCTTTTGATCTTTGCTACAATAACTACAACATCCTTCACATCACCTTTGAGAACTCCATTACATCCTGTATATGGCCAAACTGGAAGTATGGCTACACTACCTAATATAGGAGCAACATATGCAGTCAGCATAATTCCAGGAGCTGCTCAGAGAAGCAGCCTGATTCATTACTATCCTCCTGCAATTGCAATTCCTGTTGGTACTACTATAGCTTGGTTTAACAATGACCCAGGACAGCCTCATACAGTCACTAACGGCTTACCAGGATCTCCTGGTTCTGGGAATCTATTTAATTCTGGTATAATGCCAGCTACAGCCAACTCTTTCTTTCAGTATACATTCAATAGAGCTGGTGATTTCTCCTATTTTTGCGAAATACATCCATGGAGAGTTGCAATAGTATCTACAAGTGATGCAATAGAAAAAGGAACTCACTTTCAATTCTCTTCTGGCACTGGACCAACGTTGAATCTGACAAAGGATGTCAGAACATTACTAGACTTTACACCATTAACTGTACCATTAGACAAGTCTACACCGATTACCTATAACATAACTATATTGAAAGACAAAACCAACAATGTATTTTCAAAGACATTTACTGTAGCAGGCGATAAACTTCCACTAGAATTGATAGCAGGACAAGACATTAATGAAACAAGAGTGTATGGTCCTGATTTTAGCAGTACTGGTGCATACCACCTTGAAGCACCATTTCTTAAGGGGAATACAGATTATACAATAAGAGCTTCCATTATTGCAATAAATTCTAAACTGCCACAGAACCAAATAACAGATGATTTCATGCTACGTACAATCTCTTAACTTTCATGTTTTTGTCATATGGTATACTAGAGTAAGTTAGTAGTGGTAGGAATGTCATAGTATGCTTTTACCTAAACACATTACGTTCAAACCCGGTCCGATAATTCAATACGATCATCAAAGTACATCTATTTATTTGCCCATTATCATTTCTATATTCATGGTTAAAATTGACCTCAGTACAAATCAATCATAGATTTAAAAAAATATTGGTTGCAATAGATGGTTCTCAGGAGTCTATTAATGCAGCTAGGTATGCTATTTCAGTTGTTAAGACAACA
>JBKPMK010000122.1:0-2692 GCA_046732115.1 Thermoproteota archaeon | reverse complement strand
GTCTGCGAAAAGATGCTATACTGAAATGAGCGAAGCGAAGCGAAGCCGATGAAATCAAGGAAACAACTGCTGCAAGAAGCTGCAAAGAGAAGTTCTATAGCTGCGTTTGTGTTAGCGATAGGAGGCATTGCCGGATTCTTTGCGGGGGCATTAGGCGCTATAACAGCATTCAGATTCATTATGGTTAAGTGATTATATACATCCAAATTTTATGGAATTGTTGAAATAACAAACTACGATGCAATGGTAACGGGAATGCAAATCATTCAATAACCAGTCTTATTTGAGCCAGATAAAGAGAGGGTAAGGTTTCCTATACTTGAATGTGAATTTAAATCGCCTCTGTAATTTCATGTCAAGAAGCAAAATAATATAACCCATCCTGAATAATCAATAGCGCATTATTGTATGTCAAACATGAACGCTGAAGAAAGGGACAAGATACTCGACGACTTTATCAAAGATTCTAAAAAAGATTTGAACGAAACAATCGCTCGTAAAAAAGCTAGACTAGATGACCACATTAACCAATATAAAACTAAATTCGCTCAAAAATTACTTGAGCAGTTCAATGAAGAGATTAAGCAATTACGGGACTCTCTTAAAAACGGCAATTATTTTGATGCAAGTACACACTTTATAACAGCAAATTGGTTAAATAAGGAACTATAGCATAGGTACAATACATAAGCAACTACAATGATTCAATATTGCTTAATTATGATGCAGTAATAAAGGACAAGAAAATTAACTTGTCCTACAAGCAACCAACAATTGCAACCTATGAATTGAATTATCAAAAAGGAAAAGTTGTAGCACTAGGAATATTTTCTGATGACGTGATAGATAACGATACATTTGACAAGTTCTTCGACAAATTGCTTCACTCTGAACTTTAGGTTAACCCCTTGCTAAGTATTTTTCTTTTATTTTATTTCTTTAGTCTGCTCTATTAGTTTTTGTTCTCTTAGCTTTGCCTTCAACCTAAAAAGTATAACAGTAACACCTCTAAGCTGAGTGTTATTTTCAGAGTGTCACTTTTTTACATACAAATAATTGCTGTTTTCATCGTATCCTAGGTCAGACATAGTCAATACTTTAAATCCATTATTATGCAGGTATTTCATTTCTGCATCAAATAAATTTACATCCGTACTAGTAATAGCTTTATCATCTTCTATGTTATGGTAACCTATGATTGGAATTGCATTTATTTTACCGTCTTTGTTAAAATTAGCTTGGTTGTTTACCAGTTGAATAAATTTCTTAAATATTTTGGTGTCGTCATGGGAGTAGTCAGTATCCAAACCATTATGGGAAACTTCTTTGATATCATATCTATTTGCATAATTTAATGTACCATCATTATTATTATTAGAATATGTCCTGCAATCAGTTTGAGTTAAAGTGCGTTGTTGGTCTTGCTTCCAGCCATGGCAATGCAAGAACATCAGGTCGCTAACAAATCCTCCAATAGAGAGGTCGTAGTACTTTGCAATCGACTTGATTGCTGTTTCGTTATTCCAGCCTTTATTATGTGGAGGAGAAAATACAGTGGGGTAGACTCCTAGGTGTTCATGAAGGCATTGCTTTGATTGTGCTACTTGATAAACCAAGTCAGAATCAGATAGCTTACTTAGAACCTTGTGTGATGTAGAATGAGATTCTATATCATGTCCTTCTCTATACAATTGCGTTATTTGTCCCCAATTCATACGGTCAGGACTGTCCGAATCAGCCCATCTGCAAACTATAAAGAAAGTGCCCTTAAATCCATATTTGTCTAGTATTGGTTTTGCATTTGTGAATTGGCCTATATCGTTATCGTAGAAATTTAAAATAACTGCTTTGGGAACATAGCTATTATTATTATTGCCACTGCTACTATCGATAGAGAGGTTATTGGTATTATCAACATTATTATCATTAGCTATGATGTTATTGCTATTGTATTCATGACCGCTGTCATCATAGTTGACATTAGCATTGCTATTCTCCGCTTTTTTACGGTAATCTGAAAAACTATGAGAGCCCATATCGTGATTGTGCATATTGTTGTTAATACTAGTTTGATTTTTGGTTGTTGTTGTACTTAATGTTGGAAATGAAAATGGAAACAAATCCTGTTGCTGACCATGAGCCAAGGTAGTTGATGTAAATAATAAAAATAATAATGTGGCGATAGTAATCATCGCATAGGTTTTCTCCATAGCCCCAAGAGCCAGAAATACAATACTGTATTTGAGGCTGAGCCAGCTATGTTAAATGTTAAACCTGAATAAGAATTCTAGCTTAGAAGCTAGTCTTGTTCTGTATTAATGTACATTATTATTATCATCATCATAGTTTGAAGCCGAATTAGAGTCAGAGTTAAAGTTGGAACTAGCCCCCTTGAATACCTTATCGTAGCATGTTTCTACATTTGTAAGCGTGAGAGTACCACTCCTGTTAGCTCCTCTTATTATACAGTTAAAGTAATGCGATAATGCATGAGCAGAAGCAATAGTACCAATTGGAAACAAAAGAGACAACGACATCACAATAGCAAATATACCAGCTATTGTCAAGGTGGTAGCAGATGTTGTTGTTGCTTTTTTATTATGCTTTGACTGAAGTTGATGTTTCTTATTGTATTGCATAGATTCTAATCACTCCTTTTAAGATTTTCAGCAGCTATAACATCATGGTAGCA
>JBKPMK010000121.1:0-11496 GCA_046732115.1 Thermoproteota archaeon | reverse complement strand
TAGTATCAGCTAAAGACCAAAGAAAAGAAGATATAATTGTCAAGGCAGCTGCGCGTTCGACCAATGACGATACGTTTAGGAATTTAGGAGTGCAGATAGTACAGCATGATTATAATAAACCAGATAGTTTATCCGCAGCTTTAAGAGGTGTAGACAAACTCTTCTTGCTTACACCATTTCAGTCTAACATGGTGATCTGACATCAAATTTAGTTAATGAAGCAAAGAACGCTGGAGTAAAATATATTGTAAAACAGTCTGTACTGGGAGCTGATATCGAACCAGGGATCACTCCCAGTCGTTTGCACAGACAAGCTGAGAAGATTATAGAGGAATCTGGAATACCTTTTACATTTTTGCGGCCAAACTTCTTTATGCAAAATTTCATAACTTTTTATAGCCATTTTATAAAAACTCAGGGAGCTTTTTATGTACCTGCTGGAGATGCCAAGGCTAGTTTCATTGATGTTCGCGACATTGCTGCAGTAGCAGTACGATCTTTTAGTGACAGTAGCAAGAACGGTGAAAGTAATCATACACGAAAGGCATATGACATTACCGGAAGTGAAGCACTATCATATGGACAGGCAGCAGAAATACTTTCTAAGGAAATAGGAAAACAAGTAAATTACGTAAATATATCGGATGAAGATGCTCGTAAAGGAATGAAAGATATGGGTGTTGATGACTGGACTATTAACTCAATGATTGAATTGTTTGGAATCACCAGAGCAGGATATCTATCAGAAATATCTCCGGCGGTTGAACAAGTCGCAGGTAACAAACCCATAACCTTTAGTCAATTAGCATTCAAATTCTATCAATTTGGAGATAGCAGTGAATGTGATTAATACTGGAAAGAGACTAAAATTTTGAGAAACGATGTTGTGGATGACGTTTCACGTCTAATATACTTGACCCGTACATGCTATAGCCATCATTTAATGTGGCACAAAGCACAAGTACAGCTTGCAGCGGCTATGATGCTATAGATTGCTGCTATATATGTACCTATGAACTTGTTGAATTTCTGTTAATGTTCCGTATAAAACGATTTAGATAAGTATTGTTCACACTGTCAAGCGTGAAAATGGAACTCCCCTTTAAGGTCATACAAAGGAAATGGAAGATTTGAGCTCAGATATGAAACTACATCAAGATCAACAAGTACAATGGCGAAGAGACAGGATCTTTGCAGCAATGTTTACGAACAGAAATTCACGTTCAGGTATTATGAGACATTGTAAAGGGTAACACATACTAAAATGGCTACATCGAGCATTTATGACCCCACTAGAGATCGAGCCAATAAGAAAAGGTTTCTCTTTCTTTCACTTAATCTTCTAACGGAATATGGAAGCCATTCGTCGCCATAAGGTATATACTCTGCAACTCTAAATCCTTCTTCAACTAAGTCCCTCTTTAATTCATCCCTAATACCCTTTAGAAATTCAAATTCGAAATTTTTTATATCGATTTTGGCTGTCTTTGATAGTTTAATTGCATATTCAATTAGCTTTGAGTCATGAGTTGCGACAGCAAATTTAAGAGCATTATCAACCCTGTTATTGTTCATACAATTACGACTAAATAGCATTTCCAATAATTTGATGTAGTTTGCATTAATCTCATCATGATGTACAAATGCAATTTTTTCATTCTCGTGATATGCTCCCTTGACTAATCTCACTTTGGCATCTACTTCCATTAGATGTAAAAGATCACTTGCACTACGCCTGAGTGCAGACTGTAGAACCACTCCTGTTCCGGGGTAATGAGCAAAGAGTTCTAAGTATAGCATTAATGTATCGTCTGTATACCTGGAAGACTCCATATCAATCCAGACGAATACGCGGAACTCCATTGCTCTATTGATAATAGCTTTCAAGTTTTTCAGACATAATTCATAGCTAATGCACAAGCCAAGTTGCGAAGGCTTAACAGATATACATCCATCAATTTGTTCTGCATGCAGTCGCTCTAATAGATCAGAATATTCTTTCGTTGTTCGATTTATCCTTTCCTCTTCAGTATTATCCTCGCCAAGGTAATTCAAAATTGGTTTTTGTCCTTTCATATTGCAGCTTTTGGCCGTAATAAGAGCATCTTCCATATCCTGACCTGCCGCCCACTTTTTCACTAATCTCGTAAGTAGCCGTTCCATTAGTAAGTAATTATGAGTGTGTGAATGCCCAAGTTGATTATCTATATTCATTCAAGCATATCTACAGTTATCATAAGCAGAAGTGAGCCATATACTTTATTAGTACCTTGCCTACCAATACGTTAAAACTATCATACATTTTTCTCCCTTATCCTGATATTTCTAAATGAACCATTGCGAATCAGCATCATGATTTTGGATTCCAATGTATCCATCAATATTCCTGACACCTATGAACTGCATTTTATTTTGAGTACGTGATACTCTAGTTTCAACCTGACCTGTTATACTCCATGTCTTGCCAATTGAATTTAGCTTTGTTATCAAATTCAAAGCATCAAATTGGTTTTGTTTAGCCACATATTGAGTATCTCCGGCAAGCTGACATAGCTGAGCTGTATCTAACAGTGGTAGAAATGATGGATTGCTGGTGCTAAAAGAGTTCTTGGCAACTTTATGGACAACTATTGTTATGTTTATTACTTCCTGACATCTAGCAGCTTTAGACCAGTGGGACATGGAAAACATTTGTTTTTGTTTTGCTTATATCATAGTGTTGGCCATTCTGACAGTTGTCTGGAACACATTTGTTAAGCTTGGGACATTACAAGGCCTAACCAGCTTCCCTACAATAGATACATATTGCTGCATCTTTGAGAGCTGACTGAATTACGGGATATCTTTAGAGCTTCTATGGCTCGCAATCGTTGTCTCTCCATTTCCTCTGTCTCTTCTAAAGATGGTAGCTAGATGGTCGTCCAATATCGCGTCTCGTCTATGTTAGGATATGGAATAAATCTGGAAAAAAGTAAATAAGAGAAGCCGCCTGATTTTCATTGGCTATTTATGAATCCTTTGATGGGTACAAGTGCAATAGTAGGGGTGGCAAATATAGGGATTCTAATAGCGTTGCTTGTTATATACTTGAGAGTATACAAGAACAGTAAAGCAACATTCACCATTGGTCTGATATTTTTTGTATGCCTCCTTATGCTGCATAACATAATTGCTGTGTATGCTTACTTTGCAATGCAGCCACTGTATTCAGTTGGATTATTACCATATTTTGTGGGAGTACATATCGCAGAATTGGCCGGACTTTCAGTGCTGCTTAGAACTACATTATTGTAATCGTGTTTTGGTTGTTAGGCTGCTATTTGAGCTCTAAATCCAAATTTAGTTTGTAAACACATATGGAAGTAATTTGGAAATAAGTATTAATACAAATTTGGAAATTAAATTATTATTGATTTACGATATCATCTTTGGTTATATAAAGGAGGTTATTGTAAACCTGCGATGACAATAGAGACAACTGTCTTGGTTTCGGCCCTTGCAGGACTAGGTTCTTTCTTATCCCCTTGCATACTTCCGATATTACCTGGGTTTATATCATATTTGTCTGGGACGGCTGCAAATGAGGCCAAAGATTCTCAGGCAGCTAAAACTGAAATCGAAAGTTACAACGATGGCGTTGCTAGTAATAGTAACAGAAGTGTACAGCCAGTAACTGTTAGGAGATCAGCTAGAATCAATATTTTTCTCAATACCGTTTACTTTGTTCTTGGGTTTTCACTGGTATTTGCAGTACTAGGAGTACTTCTAAATAGCGTTCTCGTAGGAGTAGGTAACGGATTTCAACACTCACTTACATCAGCCGGTGGACTTGTAATAATTGCATTTGGAGTTTATCTAATATTATCAACTAAATTACGAACTCTGAATTTTGAAAAGAAGATGATGACAAGAATACCGAAATTTAAGACAAGTTATATTACATCCTTTGTATTTGGAGCCGCGTTTGCAGCTGGTTGGACCCCATGTGTTGGACCTATTTTGGGAAGTACTTTTGCATTAGCTGCTACTCATCCAGCTGCAGCTTATAATTCGTTATTGGCTTACTCATTAGGGTTAGGAATACCATTTCTGATCACTGGTGCCTTCTTTTCAAGGGCTACAGGACTAATCAAGAAGATGGTACGACATCTTAAATACTTTAATTTAGCAATGGGCGGGATATTAGTTATAGTAGGAATTTTGCTGTTTACAAACCAGTTGATACTCCTAGCGAATTTTCCGCTTGTTAATCAGGTAATCAACCTTGGGGGATGAACTTGATACAGAGCAATAAGATCAATATTAATGAAATGAGAAGGAGAAGTAATTGAGGAATTGCAAGTAAAGGAGAAGAATGTAAAAAATGAATAGAGATAACCTTAGTGCACTGCTGTTAGGAATTGCAGTAATAGCCTTGATAGCTGGATTTGGAATATATTTTAACAACCCAGCCTTAAATAGGGCATCATCGTCATCGATAGCACAACAAAAAATAGAAAAACTAGTTTCAGCAGCAACTACACAAAATGGTACACTAGCTACAATTAATCTTAATAAAGATCAATTCATGCACATTGACGAGTCTCAATTCATAAAAGCGCCGGAATTTGCTCAAATAACTGGCTACATAAATACACTTCACAATAGTCCAATTACACTTTCGTCTCTTAAAGGTAAAGTTATTCTGGTAGACTTTTGGACATACAGCTGCATTAACTGTATACGCACAATACCTTACCTCAATGATTGGGATCAAAAATATGCTGACAATGGTTTAGTAATAATAGGAGTTCATTCACCCGAGTTCGAGTTTGAAAAGAACTATGACAACGTAAAAGCAGCGGTACAGAGGCTTGGCATAACTTATCCGGTAATCCTTGATAGCAATCATGGAACTTGGAATGCGTATGGAAATCAGTACTGGCCTAGACACTATCTAATAGATGCCCAGGGATACATAAGAGATAACCATATAGGAGAAGGTGGACACGAACAAACAGAAAAGACAATTCAGTCGCTGCTAGCCGAAAGAGCAGCTCATATGGGTTTAAAGCAGATAAGTTTTAGCACAAAATCTACTCCAGTAATTAAACCACAAAGTATGCAGTATGTAGATCTAAATCAATCTACTACACCGGAGATATACTTAGGTTATGATAAGGCGGGAACGCCAATTGGAAATCCCGAAGGTTTCAAACCGGACCAGATAGTATCATATTCGATCCCATCTGATATGAGTCTCAAGCCTAGCACTGTATATCTACAGGGCAGCTGGAAGAATAACCCCGACAATATAGAACTTCAAAGTAATACAGGCAGAGTTGCATTGATTTATTACGCAAAGTCGGTTAACATTGTGGCTGGAGGGAAAGGTGAAGGAATTGTGATTAACGATAATGATAACGATGAGCGTAGAGTAGCAGATGCAAATGGACAAGTAGTTCTTAGTACAAGTGCAAATATGTTAAACAGATCACTAGGACAGGATCTATCGCAAAATGGTAGTTTCACGATTGACGGACAAAGGTTGTATAATTTAGCAATGCATGATGACTATAATGCTCATTTCATAATTATAGGCGTTAAAGGTAAGGGATTTCAATTGTATACATTTACATTTGGATGATATATACAGCAAGCAGAAATTTACGCAATAATTAAGAATCAGCTAACCTTGTTACTTGAGAGTTAAATAAACCATTAAGCGTCACTAGCATATGGACAACAAAAATCACACAGTCATGTATTTGGTGGGATTGTCTAGCATTGCTTTGGCCTTGAAATTTATGATATCGCCAAACAACCATAGCGCATTAGCTCAACAACCAAACAGCAGTAATAACAAGACCATTTCTATAACCATGACTCCTAACACTCTACAACAACAACAAAATCCATTTTCTATGGGTATGGGTATGAGATCGGGTTTACAAAATCAAAATTGGACAGGTTCAATATCGTTAGCTAGTCCCATATTGGATATGTTTAAGTCAAAAATACATACAACCCTCAATAGTGCTATTACAAGTGCAATAGGTGCGGTAGGAGAAGGAGCAACAGGAGCTGCAGCAGGTTCAAATGCTTCAACAGCTGCTGTCGCAGCATTTATTCATCCTGAAAATGGATTCTTAGTATATAATGTGTTTGTTTTGGATCCAAACAACAATATTCATAGAGTAATAGTAGATCCCCAATGGTGTTTGTTGAGGAACACCTATTTTAAATAAAGGTGGCTGATTTCTTTGTACAGCTACGTGCAAATCACTTGAGTTAAAAGCTGATGTTGTATCATAATAGTAATTATTATTATTGTTGTTGTTGTTGTTACCTGCTAGAGTTATATTAATAACATCATTAGAAAAACCAGTAGTTGACATTATTCTAGCTGGAACTAGCATTTCTTGTCCCTGCCTTATCATTATATCGTTTGGTGAGGTAGTAATTTCTAGACTTGGCGGAGGTATGTTCACCCAGCTGGTAAATTGTCTGACTTCATTGGATTTATAAGATTCTGCTGTATGGAATAGTAAATCGTATCTGCTAGGATAACCTATGCTGCCAAGGTCAAAAACCAACGCTGCAGAACCTCGCAGAGCATTCAGATCAACCAATTCTTGTGTAAGATTTACTACTGAACCTAATAGTGTGTAAGCGCCAGTTGAGGATAGCTGATAAAGATATCCGCTTAATTTTCCACTCGCTACTTCAACATAAAAATCATAATCAGCTCCATTATATCCTGTTTTTGTATTGGAATCAGCATCAATTAGCATTCCATAAGCAATCTTTCTGAATGGTTGATTATATACTGGAGAAGAAGTATTTTTAAAACCAGATGCCAACCACATTGTGACATTTAGAATTTTTCCATCACTTCTGTAATTAACTGCTTGTATATCCGTATAATTCGATTTGAGACCGGCATCACTAGTTCCATAGGTCTGAACCCAAGTATGATTTTCGTTAGTTATTTCTTGAAGTTCAAAAGCTGGTGATGAAGTAGCAGGTCACTCTTCATAAGAAGGAGTCAAGGAAAAAAACGATAGATGCGGCAGTGGCAAAAATAATGATGACGATATTATTAATAACAACAAAATAATGGTAATACTTGAATTAATAACAACATGTTTTTTGAGATGCATTTACACATTAGATTCTCTGATAGCCTAAACTGCTTTTGAGATGAATAAAAAACTTTTCGATATGAATTTAAGAGTAGCGTAACTGTCTTTTATACTAAAGATATACTAAGCCATTCATTAGCTGCTGCAGAGTGTAATTAGTAGAAAAAGCTAAAGCTAATTGCAACAATCCAGATTATCTGAAAGACTGCAAGGCAAACCATTTTGGATATGGGACAAGCAGCAGCTTAAACTTGAGGATGTCAGAACAGATGGCGATCGCTGCTTTAATCACATAATTGGCTTACCACAAAAAGATGGAAATGACAAGCCATTATATGATTATCAACAAATAATATTTGATTCATTGAATGATAACAATAAGCATCTTTGGATAAAGAAGACTACATGACTTGGCATCTCTGAGTTTATGCTTCGGTTTATGGCTTGGCTTTGTCTAAGACAATGCATTATCAGGTTCACAAATGTGCATTGTTATAGGACCAAGGATAGATTTAGCTATTGCTCTCATCGATAAAATGAAAAACTATTAGCAAGCAGTGGCAAGGGTACTGCTGCTGCATTTAATACTAAAGAGACAGTAATAGAGCTAAATGGTGTAAAGATAGAAGCATTTCCTTGATTGAGCCGCAGTTAATTCTATTATCTTTTTTTTACTACTTTTCTAGCAATACTATCTGATGTATATGATGTAGATTGTGCTTACTGTAAAATCATAGCCAAATGCATATTGTTCCATAATTTTCTCTATCATTGTATATTTTGTATCATTTAGGCTCTGACTTTCACAAGTTTTACATGTCCTCTAGTACAATTCTCAGGACCATCTAAATGCGAACGTACCATCTGTTTTGCTTTTAGTTCAGGCAGTTTTTCATTAGATATATAACCACATTTTTTGCAAGTTATGATATATAGCCAGTTTACCAAGACTAAAATAAATCACATGAAATGGATATAATTAGATAACTATTTTTAGCTATCTTCTATGAATAATTTTTTTGTGGCTGCTGCGGAATGCAGCTAAGGCTAACATAGCAGTGGAAGATGTAAAGAAATACTTAGGAAGAGAAAAAGCATTACTAAACGGACAGTTGTATATCCAATTTGAAAGTAAAAAAGGCTAATCCAAAGAAAACAGAAGGTTCGCTACAACTTTTTCTATAAATGGCATTCTTATTTTCGATTACATCCATAATATCAAAATTCTGTTTCTTGTTTATCTATTAAGGGAGTCAAACCATTTCTGTATGCTGTTGCAAGTAGACTGCCAAGGTTGTTGGCTATACCCGCGAATCTAATAGAATTATTTAATTGCAGTATTTCTTTACATACACTATCTAAGTCCTCTTTATCTATCGATGGGTGGAAAGACCCATATCACGGAGAGCTAAGGAAGTAGGAGTTCCTATTCTTTGGCATCTATCCTTTGTTATTCCTGATGTACTATTCAGATTGTATGTTCAGGTCGGTTAATCATATCTTCAATCTTGTCTGACGTTATCTTACCACATTTATTGCAAATATTATCTCCAGACTCTGGGTCTGTTACCAAAATAAGTTCGCTTTTACATATAGGACATGTTACTGTTGATGAGGACGATATTGATTACGGTTGCATTATTGAGCCTGAACAAGTCTTCTTTAATACATAAACACAAAGACAGATTGGGCTAATGGAGCCGGCTATGAATACTATATAGGTCGGCGGAGCAGACTAGTTGCTGGGAAGTTTGTAGCATGGCTTGATATTTCATTGGGTGCTAGATGGTTAGATGTTGGATATGGGACAGGAATCCTTAGCCAAACTATCCTCGATATCGCATTCCATAAACGGTGTTGAGAATTGACTCTTCTGAAAGATATATTGAATTTGCACTAATAATATAGGGCCATACAAAGTATTACTAACTCTGTTTTAGAGGTACCATCGAACTATTAAGACAGCTACAATTACTATTGTATTGCTTCTGAAAGGCAGCAACCATATGTATCATAATCTCAGTTTGTTCAGACCATATAGTTTTTATAAAGAAGCAAATCTTGCCTACTCCCTATAAGGTTAATCGTTATTTATATACCTGTTTTTTGGATATTTTATTTGCATCATGCCAGAATTACGCTCCAATAATACAGAAAGAACAGAAATAATATGTGGTTAGGAGAAGATAATGAACACAATATTACAATTTTTATCTAATGCAAATGCAATAGGTTCCTATGGCTATAAATCTGCAATTTTATCAGAAGAGGAAGTACTGCTACAACAACAGTCTTCAGCTATACCAATACAGCAAGTAATCTACAGCAATGTTAAGGATATTGTAGAGCAAGAAAAGTATGTATTTGAAAGCCTTGGAATAAAGCAATACCAGCAGCAGAATAAAAATGTAGAATCAGCGAGATTGAACAAGGGTTTGTAATGAGTAGTAGTACAGAGATTATCAAAATTCCATCAAGGACTACGGAATTACTCATTGATTTAGTAAAATCAGCTAAAGAAGAAGTATTACTATTAGTTCCTACTTCCAATTCATTTCTTCGTGAAGAGCGTATAGGTATAATACAATTATTAAAAGAAGCAGCGGTAGAACGCAAGGTAAAGGTTAGGATTTTAACTCCAATTAATAGTATTGTTGAGAAAATACTGCAAAAAATCATCCAAGACCAAGCAGCATCCAATTTTTTGAATATACAACGTATTGAGGAGAAAACAACAACAACATCTGAATCTGAAACTAATGTAAATACAGTTACTATAGTTGTAGTTGACAGAAAAGCATCTCTTGTAATAGAAAAAGCAGATGATTCAAAGCAGGATTTAATAGAAGCAATAGGATTAGCAACATATTCTACAAGCAAACCAACTGTTTTATCATATGTATCCATCTTTGAGAATTTGTCAAATCAAGTAAAACTATATGAACAGCTAAAAGCTCATGATAAGATGCAAGAAGAATTTATAAACATAGCAGCTCATGAACTGAGAACCCCTATACAGCCTATACTTGGGCTAACAGAGACTCTTCTTTACCACACAAATGATAGAGAACAATCAAAATTATTAGAAGTCGTTAACAGAAATGCAAAGAGGCTGCAGAGGCTTACAGAAGACATATTAGATGTAACAAAAATTGAGAGTAAATCATTACATCTAAAAAAAGAGCGATTCAATCTAATTGAGATACTAAATACAGCCATTGCAGATTCTTCCAGAAGTCAGGTCAAAAAAGGATACAAAGACAATATAAGGTTAGAATTACTCTCAAAAGAAGAAAATATCTTTGTTGAAGCAGACAAAAGCAGAATTTACCAGGTGATTTTGAATCTTTTGGATAATGCTATTAAATTTTTAAAGGAAGAAGAAGGCATCATAACTATAACTGCTGGAGTAAAAAGGGAAGATAGTAGCAATGGTGGTCATAATGACATCGTAGCTATAAGCATAAAGGATAATGGTCAAGGTATAGACCCTGACATATTACCAAGATTGTTTACAAAATTTGCAACAAAATCTCAAGGACGTGGCACTGGTTTAGGACTATACATATCGAAAAGTATTATAGAAGCTCACGATGGCAGAATATGGGCTGAAAACAATAAGGATGCAAGAGGAGCTACTTTTTCGTTCACCTTACCACTGAGCTTGAGCAGGTAAAATCTCTCTTTATCTTAACAGCTAGAATGCAGGAATTAAGCGGAAGCAACAATCGTGTACATCATAACTTGCTAGATAATAGACAATCTATATAGTATGTTGAACGAAAGTAGACATGGGTCAACAAGAGAGCCCATCTCAAAATAATAATGCTACTACTAATCCTAATGTTGAGATTATAGAGCAAATTGACACTTCTTCTATAGACCAAAGAAGGATGCACAAGAAGTAAAAGGTGTTAAAAAATAGAGTGATGAACACTAAAGATAAAGAAGACCTTATGCTTAAACTAAAGACAGAAGAGCTGAACATAAAAACAGAGGAATTAAAACAAACAAGTAATTCACTACTAGCATCAAACGATTCACTCAATTTAAAGACAGAAGAATTATCTAAAACACATGCTGAGTTATTTGAATCAAACCATCAGCTTGCTTCTGTAAATAAGGAGCTTGCAATAACTAACAAGAGATTCGCAGATACTAATAGAAGCTTTGCGCAAGTTATTGAAGAACTGTCAGCAGCAAATAAAGAGCTTGCAAGGGTTAACAATGAGCTTGCTTTAGCCAATGAACAAATTAAATCAAGGCAGGAGATTACTAAAGAGTTTATTAATATAGCAGCTCATGAGCTTCGAACTCCTACACAATCTATCCTAGGATATTCAGAATTATTACAAATTTTATTTGAAGAGGC
>JBKPMK010000120.1:0-7126 GCA_046732115.1 Thermoproteota archaeon | reverse complement strand
CATCTATCTGTATGTCGCAGCCACGTGTAGCTAAATCCACAATTGGAATAAATATATACAGATGTTGTAATCAGTTCGTAGGGCATTTGTAATGCTTGCCATTAGTGCCTTCCTGTATGTTATTTTGATTAGTATAGCATGGATTATGACCATCTATACGCTTAACTTCCATTACCTCTCTTTTCAATGCTCAAGAAATCTGAGACACAAAAAGAACCCCTGTAAAGCATCTGATAGTGATTCCTTACCTGTGATCACCATTCAACTTCCGTTATTTAACGAAAAATATGTTGCTGCTCGTCTAATCGACGCAGTATGTAAACTAGATTATCCAATAGAAAAATTGCAGATTCAAATCCTAGATGATTCAGATGACGAGACTACTGCAATCATTAGAGTGATAGTTAATGATTACAAATTGAAAGGTTTCGATATCGCCCATATTCAAAGACGGAATAGATCAGGTTACAAAGCCGGTGCCCTTAAGATCGGTACTCAATGCGCGAGGGGCGAGTTTATAGCTATCTTTGATGCTGACTTTATCCCCGAGTCAGACTTTTTGAAAAATGCTGTAGTTAATTTTTCAGATCCAAAATTGGGATTTGTTCAGTGTAGATGGGGACATGTGAACGAAACTTATTCAACTCTTACAGAAGCACAGGCAATTTCGTTAGACCTCCATTTCCTAGTTGAGCAAAAGGCAAAAAGCTTTAGTCATTTATTTATGAGTTTCAACGGAACAGCAGGAATCTGGAGAAGGACATGTATACAGGATGCAGGCGGCTGGCATGCAAATACTCTAGTGGAAGACCTTGACTTAAGTTATAGAGCGCAGCTTAAAGGCTGGAAGTGTTTGTTTCTTGAGGATGTAGTAGTAAATGCGGAGCTGCCGATTCAGATGAATGCTGCCAAACGTCAACAATTCAGGTGGGCAAAGGGTTCAATACAACTTGCTCTGAAGCTGCTGCCCAAAGTAATTTTGCAGAAGAGAATCCCAATAGATACGAAGATACAGGCATTTATACAATTAACAAGGCATTTAGTTCATGCTCTATTCCTTGTTCAGTTTCTTATATTTCCGATATTACTGGCATTTGGTTACGAACTGTACGGGGTAGGCTGGGCGCCGCTCATAGGCATTTTAATATATATTTTTACCGGACCGCTTAGCTATCTTTATGTAATTAGAAAAATATGGAAAGATAAGTGGAAGACGAAGGCACGTCAGTACCTTTTTCTAATATTCTTTTCAGCAGGAATATCTGTCAATAACACCGTGGCCATATTTGATGCTTTATTACATAACAAAAGCGAATTCTTACGGACTCCTAAATTCGGTATTCTTAAGAAGCAGCAAGGATGGAAGAATAATTCTTACGTTTTGCCATTTACCAAAACAAGTTTGTTAGAATTATTTTTTGGCCTTTACGGATGCATAGGTCTTTTTGTATCCATATTTTCAGACAACCCAATTTTTCTACCCTTAATTGCAATTCAGACCATCGGTTTTATTTATGTAGCCTATCTGGGTATTTTGCATTCATATAGGAGGTCATTTCCTATAAGACAACCGGCCAGACCAACTCCAAGTTATGTAGACTTAGCGAAAGACTCCAAATACATCAAAAACTTGCGGTTAGTCAACAGATCCAGCGATACAATAAATACTAGCATGATCGATAATATCATGACAAGAAAGACGAGATCGAGCAGTCGAAATGATGTGAGCAATAAAAGTACAAGGTATCACAATCTAGTACTAGTAGGTATCCTAGCGTTCATAGCCTTTGGAGTAGGAATTGCCTACTATGGGTACCAGCAGACAATTTATCCTATTGACGAAGCAACAGGATACTTGTCAAGAGCGGAAACCTCCCAAACAGCTGAAATGTTAGTAAGCCAAATTCAACACGTACAACAATTGCTCCCAAAACATGGGAATCCCGTCTGGTTTTTTTCAACAGCAAGAACAGATATGAGGCTAATACAAAATGACCTTAGCGCAATGGTTTCTCGCGCTAATTCTGTCTCGTCAGAAGGACCGAATAGTTCAGCATATAATGCTGCCCTCCAAGACATACATGCATCAATTAAAATACTTCAGACTAACTTGCAGGACGCTATACCTTATCTTTATGTGAGTTTCAGCAATGTAATTCTTAGTATAATATGGATCGCAATAATTGTGTTCATATTTGCAATTATGAATAAGAGTAGACCTAAAATCACGGAATATGAGTAGTCGTAAACTTCAAATGTTTATGCGACTGGAGTCTCATGATAAAGGGACAATTCGCACAGTATGAATTCTGCTATTATAATTAGTTTGTAGACAAATATACACATAAATCAGATGCATTTATGGCTTAAATATTTAAGATACGCACAGGTCTAAAATTGGTCGGTCAGTTACCCTAGTACTTTCATCATAGTATTTTTCAGGAAGAGTAATCATCATCCCAACATAATTGCGAACCATATCCTATTAACCCTTTTTAACTCGAAATTTATTTACTTATGACCCAGTACTATGTTACTTCCGAATTTAAATAACGATTTTAAAATTTTATCTCATGTCTGCAGAAGAAAAGCTGACACAGCGAATTTTTTTATCTGGCTCTACTGGAGTTAAAAAAACCGACTTACGCAAAGAATTTGCTGAGGAAGACATTAATACAATTCTAGAAAAAGCTGTTACACAAGGCGATATATATATAGATAAGAAAGGGGCTGCATACCACTGCTGGCATAAAGAATACTATTTACAGAGTTTATTAAATACTGATGCTAAGTTTCGGATAATATATGATGCAATAAAATCTCTTGAACAATCAATTAATAAAACTTCTGATGCACTAGCAAAGAGCCTCGAATCAAGTACAAACGATATCATCTTGAGTTTATCAAAATTGGACAAAGAAAATAAGGGCTCTAGCGCTGTAGATAAGGGTTTAAGTGCTGACTTTACAACGCAGCTCGAACAGTTCAAAACTGACTTTGATAATTCTGTCTCCAACTATGCAAACTCTATTGGTTGGGTAGAATTTGGCAAAATTAGGAATGAATTATGTACAAAACATGACATCTCCCACGAAGAATTTTATCGTCTGGTCGAGCAACTAGTAAATAAATACGATAAAAAATACGAGCTGTCTACGGGTGGATATGAGGGAATAACTATCAGGGGCCTTGTACATGGATTTGTGAGGTGCATATAGTGTATCCTTACGACTTGCAACAAAATCCATACCCCAGCAGTCCTACACCAACTATAGCCGATGCCAAAATTTTAGGAGGCAAAAGACACAATGAAGGTAAGTTTGCTGTACTGTCTTGCATAGATGAGCTATATCAGAAGATGACTGGAATCGCTACTGATAAAGATTTTCGATTAGTCACCGTTATCCAAGATGTCGGTTCAGGCAAGACCCACTTATCTCTGCATATTAAGGGTCTGAAAGAACTTTCAGGTAATGCTGTAACTTCGTATATTGATCTTTCGCAAATTTCACCTCGTGATATGAACAGTCTTTATAGAGCTACGTTATCAGGATTTACTGGAGGCTACATTAAGGAGATTAAAGAATCTCTCGTTTATTTTCTAAAAGATAAAGCCGAGAGGAATATCAAGACTGCAAACAAAGTTTTCCATTTTGGAATTTTTGACTCCGTGCGAGGAAAAACCTTGGCCAATAAAGCGCAAGAGATCCTAGGCGACAAGATCGTACCAGATTGTTCTGCTATTCATTCGCTTTTGCGGGGAGAATTTTCACCTAATGAAATATCAATTTTCAAGCGAGTACTTGAAGGGAATTTTCAGCAAGACACCCACGATATATTAACGTTAGAAGATATAATTGCCAGAATAGCTGCGATCGCCACATTAAACTGGAAGTTTCTAAGAAAAATAACAATCTTGCAACTTGATGAATGTGACTCTGAAAAGCAAACCCTAGATTTTATTAAGGCAGTAGTTAACGCACATTTACCGTCAACAATTCTTATGCTGGTGTTGACGCCCTCCTCATATGAAGAAATTCAGAAGGAAAATGTTTCTGTATTTGATAGGCTAGAAAAAGCAAACTACAAAATTGATCTTGCAGGTTCTAATACTCTGGAAGAAATAATAGAGATATTACTCGAATATATACGACACAACGACGATAAGGAGATTTTCACAGCAGCTGAGGAGAAGGACATAGCAGCTAAAATAAAGGTAATTTATGATGAGTTCCAAGATTTCAGGAATATACGATCAATGATAAATATTCTGTATCATGCGATGGAAGATGCTAAAAAAAGGGGCACCAAGACTATAGATGAGCAAGCCATAGATAATACAATTAGGAACGCCTATCCTGGACTTAGAATTCAAGGAAGCATAATGGGCGTTCCACTTTCCGATTTCATCAAGATTCATAGAAGTTCCAGCGACGACCGACGACTAGAATCAGACGTTCGTGACGCTGTAATAAATCTCCTAAGTTATGCATATGAGAATGGCTCTGTGGCTAGACTCGAAGAGATAGATGGGAAACATGGCAGCGGAATTGATTTAATTTATAATGACCAGACCGGTACAAAGATCGCTGTCGCGGTACTAATAGACAAGGACCGGATAAAAACCTTTGAGCAGATTTCTAATAGGATAAAATCCACAGTTACTGCAGACAAATTCATAATCCTGACCAACACCTATGTATACGGTGCTACAGATAAAGCAAGTGTAGTTAATATGGATAATCGTAAGATGGTCGATTTGATATATTTCAGCAGCAAATACAGAAATCATGAGATTATGCTTGACGATTCACAACGCGCTTTGATGTTAGCAAAATCAATAAAGCTCTGCTAAGCATATTTGGCTTTCGATATTTGGATATCGTCAAAAAAGCGATCGACACTCAACAAACCTACAAACTCTTTTAAGACAGAAAGACGATCGCTTGTGTTGTGAACGGCAGGAAAAAAAAGGACGATGATGATAATAACTACATAAAAAGGCTATATCGAGAACCTTTCAGATGTAATGTCTGCGGTGCACCTGCAGACTTTATAGTTCAGCTGGAATTAATAAAAGATCGGAGTAATTACAATATTATAGAATCTATAAACCAAATACCGTTCTTCTTGTGTAATGAGCATCAGTATCTCTATAAAAAAATGCAGAATAATATTGAGCTAAAGGATTATTTTGTTGAGACTATTAGAGAAAATCAATAATAATATAATGTAGCATCCGTGTATATGCATGCCAAAAAATAGGGATTTTTACACGTTCGATGAACTTGCTAGGCGGTTGCATAAGGAAGGCGCCACACTGGTAGACTTCAATGGGAAAAAAATTCCATGCATATGTGTTGATGCTAAAAGATACGACGAAATTATGACTGCTATCTATGGTAAAAAATTGGCCGTAGATACTCTTCTAGATATATTTCATGATGGTCAAGATGTTTTTGTAGATGTGCGATTTAATTTTCTCGATGTAGGCATAAGGGAAAGCTATCTCTTTCATGCTAACGACATGTTGGCATTCTTTGAAGCCTTGTCTAATACTGGATTAATTGCGCTTGCACCTAGCCTCTCTGGCGGCAATAGTTCAAATATATTCATGGTTCAGCTTCCAAAAAGAGAACCGGCAGAGAATGCTTTTGATATAATTAAGTCAAATATCAAGATCAATAAGAGAACATATCATAATGATGGAAAGTGATCTTATTATTATTTTGGCCATTAAATGCGCACAGAGGTCGAACAGTCATATTTCCAGTATAAAGGAAAAACGTTGTGATACCTAATGAAGACAAAACGTAAGCCAGTAGCAAGTATTAGAAGAGCCGATGACTCAGAATTATCCGAAAAAGCATTGGAAAGAACAAATACTGATCGTTACAGAGATGATGAAAAGAGCACGACTAATAATACTAACAATCACGATAATGATAACGGCGGAAACGATGATGAGAACAGTATTGTACCTTTAGAAATCGATACACATTTTCAGATGTACGGTAAACACGTGTGGGACGTAGAATATGGAGAAAGGTGCCCTTTATGTAATAAAAGAATAGATGAATATGGGTTTTGTGCATGCGGAAGCGGCGGGGAATAGAATAGATGCCTACATGAAAAAACAATCTATTAGCTTAGTCTAATTTAGGTAAATGTTAATTTCGTTATCAACTTTGTTCATAAGACTTGTCGGTGCAATAGTTAAGTAGTTAGGTATATCTAATCTTTATAGTACATCTAATTAGTCTGTATTTATCGTGACTTGAGGACTGTATACACAATTGGAAAAATATCAAATTAGTCTAATTAATAACTACTCAGGCTACTAATATGACGGAATGTATGTGCGTACTTAATTAGCAGCAAATACTGGCAGGACGCAACTCAGAAAAGCCATTAATTATCTGAAATGAAGGATAGCTTTACAATTTTTTGTATTGACTTGAAGTTAGAATGAAGGTTTAGTGCATACACGTAAATTATACATTCGACACCATTGTGGCTCGAGGAGTGCAGTAGTGTTCGTAGATATCATAAATAGAATTGGTACACTGCAAGATCAGAAGTGTGCAACATCACTACTGAAATAAAAATATGATTTATGATCACAATATGCACGTTCAGCTATGCATTTAGTTAAGCTGTTCATATTGTTCCTTCTATTTATCAGGAAATACTGATGCTCACTCAAGATTGACTATGAAGCAGAATAGATGCTAGTGGGATATGCCGAATTTGATAGAATGTTATTCCTCGCTTACACATATCAACAATTATTAGTTTCTGTGCTGTCAAAACCTTGAATAAAACCAAAGAATGTTCGTCTCTATCTATGTGAAAGGATTATTTACCGTGGATAGCCCAGATGTAAGAATCGATTCCATAGCAACAATCTCCACTGCCTGCCATATTTGTTGATTATTTACTAACGCAATCTTTGTGTTAAGCGTTTTCGCATGCCCTTGCAGAATGAGGTATGAAGAAGCCGCAAACCTTTGTTCAAATAATTGTGCAAAATTTACGGATTGATTTGTTGAAGTTGTCAGTCTTCTTGTCTGACCGCTTGATCGTTGTTGTACAATGGCAAGTGTAACAGAAACTGCCAACAATG
>JBKPMK010000119.1:0-2703 GCA_046732115.1 Thermoproteota archaeon | reverse complement strand
AGATATTTTAGAGGTTGAAATTGAGCTTGATTTGGAAAATGCAGACATGGCCCGGTATCAAAATGAGGTAGTGGTGCTCGTGAAATAAGCTCAGTAGAATTAATGCCAGCACGATGTGTCGCTTCAAGCTCTTTATCTAGTGATTCTTTCTTGTCGCTTGGGTCTAGAAACAAAAAGCCATCTAGTTTTTCAAAATCACAATCAATCTTCTCTTCATTTACTATAGATTCAATTAGGTTTATAGCTGCAGTATGGCTTTCAGCAGCTATACGAGATGCCTCTCTTCCATGCGTTTGTTCCAGATTATAATATCTGTCATCTAAAGCATGCGTTATATGTGCAGTAGTACGCCCAGTTTCACCACTACCAATATATCCATCTTCAACTAAAGTTACTTTCTTTCCTGCTTTTGAGAGAAGATAAGCTGTTGTCATACCTGCAATTCCACCACCTACAACCACAATATTGTCTGTCTGAGAAATATTTCGTGTTAGTTTTGTAAAATTTACTGGTTGTGCTATATTAGCATACCAAGAGGGTTCTCTGTTACCAGACGTTTTGATTTCCCAATTATTATTATTTTCTGCTGTACCTCCTTCTTGTTCCTTTTGCTTCATGGAATCTCTAGCCATATTTACATGATCTACATATTATATTAGCAAAAAAGTTATTGTAAATATCATAATAGATAATTGTGTGCCTGATTATTAGAATCATCTTATACAATTCTACCCATAATCCTAAGCATCACTTGAATCTCGCTTTCTAATTAATATGTTATTGCTACCATCTTCTACTTTTACTTCATATGTTGGTTCTTCTCTCATCGCTGGCGGCCTTAACACCTTACCAGTTGTAATATCGAATCTAGATCCATGCCATGGACATTGAACTACATTGCCCTCAAGCTTTCCTTCTGCTAGAGGACCACCCATATGAGTGCATACATTACCTATTGCATAGTATTTTCCTTCAACATTAGCAACGCATAACTTTTCACCATCAACTTCAACTGCAATCATCTTCGATGGTTGAATATCTTTTGTTTCAGCAACGGTAGAGAAGGTGAAAGCAAATTTTGTACACCTTCTCTATGACCTGAATGCATTATTTCACCATTTGAATCGCATATAGTTACCAGTCTTATCTTGGGATCGGTGTTCATGATATCCTCGTAAATACGCTTATAGTCCATTGCCATCTAATACATTAAGGTAATTTAATAAGATTGTTAGATGGATTTTTTTATCTCCGAAATACTGATGATGATGCCATTGAACGATTAGACTACAATAATATAAAGCAAGAGTGAGCTTTATCCTTTTGTTAATCGTACAAAATAAAAATGAAAATAAACATAATATCGGTTATATCGGCTGGATGAATTTTTTCTAGATATATTTATCGGATCTGGTTCTCCGCTACTTCATGCTGGGCCCAATGCTGCAGTTGCCTTGGCGGTACGTTGGGCCAGTGCTTTGCTTCGATTGTGATATAGTCTGAGTTTGAAGTACTGGCGAATGGAACTGCAGAGTCGGGGCGCTTGTCTTTGCTGCTTAGAAACCTGATGTAGTCGTTTGTGATGTCAATGTTGGGATGACCTAAGTACTTATTCAACACGTCACGCTTTAGGTAGATAAGCTTGTGTTGGTCTTGATGTTCTTGTTCTTGTTGTGGTTGCAGGGGCATACCCTTACGAACAAACGAAGGAAGCACAGGATGATTGATGCGATTAATCTCATGCATGTGTACGCGTTCCACCATTTGCTCAAGCTCTTCTATCTTTACACCGTATGGGGAAATGCTACAATCAATGATTTCATTCAAGATGCAGGGAAAGCCTTGAATGTTCTCATCTCGCAGCCAGAAGTTAACGGTGTAAAGGGAACAACCATAATAGGCCACAGCGAAGGTACGATAATAGCCCCAAGAGTGGCAGTTGAGAATCCAACGAAAGTAAAAAATATAGTACTTATTAGTGCACAAGCTGAGAACCTTCGTGATAACGTGTATTTCCAGTGGGCATACTTGCCAATGCTTTATGCTCAAAAGGTATTAGATCATAACAATACCGGAACAATATCAATACAAGAAGCATCTAAGGATCCTATCTTTCAAGGTCTTACTATTACCCAAGTGACTCCAGATACTGTCAAACCACTATTCACTGGCAAAGTTGTACCCACCACACAATACCTTCAAAGCATTAAAAACGCCAGTAATAATAATAGTGGTAGCAGTAAACAGAATTACATCAGTATAGATAAAGATCTTAAACCTCTTCTGCTTGACAAAATTGCATCTCTTACCGCTAAGAATGCAAGTTGTGGGCTTGAGGGATGTCCTATATGGTGGAATTCACACTACAATTTGGGTACTACTTTAGGCATGATTGGGAATGTTTCTAAGTCCACAGGGATTTTAATTCTCCAAGGAGAAAATGATACAAAGACTCCAGTTCAGCAAGCACGTCTCCTACAACAAAGACTAACTGAAGTAAATCATCCCGATCACACACTTATTACTTATCCGGGGCTTGGCCATGATTTGTCACCTGCAATCGGATACTATCCTGGTTCTAGTATGTATGGTTTGCAGACAACTGGACCTATAGAAGACTATGCTTTGGCAGACCTTTATGCATGGCTTGAATCTCATTCTGGATTTACCCGTCTTCCTGCTCTTATCCCATCGTCCAACTCT
>JBKPMK010000118.1:0-4203 GCA_046732115.1 Thermoproteota archaeon | reverse complement strand
TGTCTTTGGATTTTTAAGTCATTTAAGGATATAATACATGAAACAGCAAAAAAATACGATGAAAAAGCAATAGCATAACAATCCTTTTTCGATTTAATAACAATCGGCCAGTGCTTTCTCTTGCAAGAATACATATAACTTGTGTCTATTTTTTCACCTTAATGTGGCAAGATGTTCGATTCTAATGAGCTTCATTGTTCAATTGTTTAGTAGCTTTAGTATTTCATCATGATTGAAGTATTAACGTTTTACTGCGCTGATACTTGACACACATTGATGTGTGTGCGCACAGTTAATCTTTCTATCTTTTGTTCCATTAAGATATAATTACATTTGAAATTTTTTCTGCTTAGGATAAATATATGAAATCCTGATGTCACTTATATATATCGCAATTTATCATCTTCAATAACGTGTCCAAATGAAACTTGCAAATGACGACGACAATACTGGAGAAAATAGTGATATCATACGCTCTACTTCATTTTCTGCGATAGAAAAGCAAGCCGTTTATAAGGCAATTTTCTCGAGACGAGACGTTAGATCTCGCTTTATTGCCAAAAATGTTCCAAATGATGTTCTGCGAAGGATACTGGATGCAGCCCATCATGCTCCCTCAGTGGGATTTTCCCAGCCTTGGAATTTTATTGTGATAAAAAATAAATCAATCAGAGAACAAGTTAAAAATTCCTTTTTGAGAGAGCACAGAAAATCAGTTTTAATGCTTGATGCTTTAATCGAGCAGGAGCATCATGCTGACAGCACACAAACAGTGCAAAGAAAAGAAAAATATCTCTCACTTAAACTCGAAGGCATAATTGAATCTGCAGTTAACATTTGTGTAACATACGATTCTACCAGATCTGGACCGTTTGTTCTTGGAAGAACATCGATTCCTGAAACCGGAATTTACAGCGTTTGCTGTGCAATCCAAAACCTCTGGCTTGCTGCTAGAACAGAAGGTGTAGGAGTTGGTTGGGTAAGCATCATTTCCAATGAGGATTTAAAAAGGATTCTCCGTATACCAGCACACGTAAAACCTATTGCATATTTGTCCTTAGGCTATGTAGGCGAATTTGCAGACAAACCTGATTTAGAAAAAGCAGGTTGGCTTCCTAGGTTAGATTTGGACAACGTTTTATGTTATGAACAGTGGGGTTGTGGAATCAATAAAGAAAACATCTTTTCTTAACTATAGCTTCAATAACTGTATCATTATTCCAGTTATGAAATAATAATAAAATGTCAGCTCTAAAAAACAAATTTTCAAGTATACTTGTATAATAATAAATGGGTTGTGTTATTTCCAAGCAAATAACAAGTTAGATGCAAGGATCACTAGCTCAATTCAATGAAATTTGTCAGTCAACCAGCCAAGTTACTGGAGACGATTGTTTATTCTCCTTCTAGTCCTTTCTGATTCTTCTTTGTGTGTTGTCTCGTAGTATCCGAAACAGACGCTATTGCGAAGATATATCTTATCCCCTGCGACTTTACTTCTTGGCTTAACATTGAATTCATTTTCTCAGTGTCTTTTCTTACCTTTTCTTCATCATATTTATCGGTCCTTGCTACTACACGCTGAAACTTGTCGTGCTCGTACTTGTGGATTTCATATACATTGGATATCATTGCAATCTAACGTTAAAAATCCTATCAAAAAGATTATTTGTTAATCAATCTAAACTAGGCGGATAATTATCTTGGAATAGCATTACGTAAGTTTTAACTTGCAGAATGGATATAGATCAGGAGAATAGATTGAAAAAAAGGAAAAGTAACAATCCTGAAGCAAACAACACAGATACATTGCTCAAGCTGTATCAAATATATGATAATCACAGAAAAGCTAGATTATGGTTTCTTGAAGGACTGGATGCAACTGACTACAATGGATATAAGGAAAAATATTCTGGTGCTTCTATGGAACGATCTCATTTTATAACAGTATGTGGTTTTTTTGAATTATCAGGTGTCCTTGTAAACCATGGACTGGTAGATCCTAACCTTTATTTTGATATATTCAATCCTACTCCTTTTTGGAATAAAGCCAGACCAATAATAGAAGGCATGAGAACCAAAAGATCTGATCCGTACTACTATGAGAATTTTGAGTTGTTAAATAGCAAGAGATTAATTTGGAAAAAAAGGAGAACTAAAGGAAATGCTAATTTTTGACAGGTAGGAAGTCAGGCTTTTGATTTCCCCATTTCGTGTAAAACACTCTTCAACGTAGTACGTCTTTTACTATATGTCTAACCGGAGTCTACACTTATCTGTGGTAAGATGTTGAGCACACCTAAGCCGAAAGAGAGTATTATAATTTATCTGCAATACAACATCATTTTGGCGATCTATGTACGGAACGGAGGAGAAATCAAGTAACTATGATTCCTCGAAGCGACCGGCTTGAAATTATGACCACCTTTCTGCGACACATGTCATCGGGATGCAATTTATTTTGATAAAAAAAGGCTACCTAATGAGAATGTCTGTTCTCAGTTAAACATGAGGTATCTAGTTTCACAATTATGCCAAACGAATCATTTGAATTTCGTTATTATTCTAAATGAGGAGTAGATATGGAGTTCAAGTCCAAATCCAAGTATACTTGATGTATGTCGACTGGATGTCATTTTTGTAAACTATAAGGTTAGGAAGCCAAGGAATTGGTAGACAGGTAGAATTGATCCTTTTTGTTGTTTCTGGTGCAGCATTTTAGATTCTGACGCTGTTGAGCTTTTTTATCTATAGTGGATTGACTTCTCCAACCAACTAGGAATATGGGGAGCAGCATCATTATTCAAAATCATAAAGGTCTCCATATTTTCTAGATCTTATGGATATTGTCACGATAAGAATTGATTTATTTATTGCTACGGTCTCCGCTAACCTCGTATAGTGCATAAAGACTCTAGTGTACCAAATAGAAAAGAACAAAATAGCTACACTAGCTGCAGAAACAGTTTTAGGTTTTTTAGGTTTTGATAGACTGGTTTATAGAAATCTAAAGTAGTGCAGGGGAAGAAACTGTGTTTTAAAGAATTAAAAGAACAGACAGTCAGAGAGATAGGAAAAGAGATGTATATGCTAACAGAGGACCATTTTCGTATATGCTCGCTAAGTCAAATCAGTCTAAGAAAAATTGATACTCTCAAATAGCTAAAGCAGGGTGACTACATGATATGCATGATCTTTAATGTTTTCTGTTCTTTAAGAGGTATGAAAATGAACTTTTGGGTAGTTAAATTAAATAATCTGTATATGTTTTATATACGTTAACATTGAGCAGTACTACCGAGAATGAATTCACCCTAAGTCAATGGGAAGCTCAAATCCTAAAATGCATAAAGAGCAAAGCTCTGACCGAAAAAAGGATTGCAAAGGAAGTTACACTTGATATTGTCATAGTTTCTCACATCATTACAGAACTGATGTTACGCGGCTATGTAGAACGGGTCAGAAAACGCAGGATGTATTTCTCCTCTAGGGAATATTTCTCAGCTACTTTGGACGGACTTTCGGCATTAGAAGCGTCTCGACGTAATTATAATGGCTTTTGGAACCAGTTGATGTCGATGGTAAAGGATGAGAGTGAAAAAATGTTGCTAGAATTTTCGAGTAGATCATTGGGTCTCAGACTAACATTTAATGTATTGAGAGGAACTTATGCGTTAGCTAAATCTATAGTAAAGTAATTACAAGTTGGAGCTATAAGCGAACCTTCCTGTAGCCATAAGCGAATGCCTTGAAGGTTCATAATGTAAGTAAAATTCTATAAAATTATTGAAACTAATGTTTATATCGTATTCCTGCTATATCGTTATGATAAGGATGGACAGTAGAACTGCCGATGAAACTATTGCATCTATATTACATGCTGCAATTGGCGGAGTGACTAAGACGACTATAATGTACAAATCATTTATAACTTATGATCAGTTGAATGAATATCTTTCTCTTTTGCTAGAAAAAGGGTTAATATCATATCAAGAAGGAGAGAAGTTATATAGAACAACAGATAAGGGCATTAATTTCGTACAGGCTAACAAGAAACCGAATGAATTTAACAGAATACTAATTGTTGGACTTGGTCAATTAGGACTACCTGTAGCAAAATATGTTAAGGAGAAAGGATTTGAGGACGTCTATGGATACGATATTAGTCCTAAAGCAATAGATCGTGCAGAAAAAACTGCAGGC
>JBKPMK010000117.1:0-4544 GCA_046732115.1 Thermoproteota archaeon | reverse complement strand
CTTTTTTATAACAAAACCAATTAAAAAGCCAACCAGTCCACCAAATCCAACACTGGTTAGGAGTGGGCTAAAGTTAGTGGCCGATGCTGCAGCAACCGTAAGAAGAGTGCTGTCGATTGCCACTTTTCATTCTACCTCTATTTTGTTTTTAGATAGCTTTCCACAGCTCTTCTAATGAAAGTACTTCTAGGTATATCTCCACGCTTATTATCAATTATGCTCAACAATGTTTTAGGCAATGTAATCCCTAGTTTCTCTGTTCTATCATTTTTAGTAGTACTGACCATACTAATACAAATATAAATACTCTTAGCTATAAGGGTTTCTTTGCTAATTGTTCTAGTATTATAGTAATTGAAGATTCTAGCAGTAGAGATGTCAGTTTGGTGGCATTAGCGAATCTTCATTCTTGATCATTTGAGGATAGAATTGAAATAAAACAATCAAGCCTAAAATTCACGAAAATTTCTTATTTTGTTTTTGGTGCCATATACTTCTCAGCAAATGAACAAATTTAAAATCCCCGCGCTAATTTCGACCTTGTCTCTTTTACTATTAACTACATTGAATATAGCTAATGCCGACTCAAATGAAGATAGACCCATCCCATCCTTACCGCCATTTCAGCATTCCCAATCTCAGTTGCAACCATTAGAACAACAACCGCAACATCCGCTACATATGAACCCACCTCCAGAGAAACAGCCGAGTAATGGTCACAAGAATCAATTTGACAATCGTTCGCCAACTGTCACATCTATGATGCCATTTTGACATGGCTTCATAAATACCCCTACTTCTTGGATCTCAGAATTACAAATAACCCCATAATTACTGGATTTTCTAACTACAGCTATTCAAGTAGTATTCTCAATAAAATGAAGAATATGGATTTTATATATAGACTGTGTTACACCATAATATACATAGACCTATAACATGGCATATTTGAGACAAGTCTTGCAGTACTTTGGTGTCGATATTATTGTTGTTGTGATATCCCATACTATTATAGGTCTCAGGCAATTTTCACATATTATTAATTGGTCGTTAAGGTCTACTACGTTATCAAAGATTCTTTTCCTTTTTCTGTTGTTGCCTTCAACCTTCTGTTGTTTTTGATCGAAGCTTTCCGTCTCACCAATAATGTTGTCAATTGAGTTATATCATATTCGTATAAATCGTCTTCTAGATTATACTCGTATCAGTGTCCATATTTACAAGATAATATCAATAGAACAAGGAAGTTAATTGAAGATATCCTACGAAAGGAGTTTGCGCCATCGCTTTTCGGGGAAGCTATAATGTGTTTGCAACTGAAAGCGTACTAATGATAAGAAAGATCATAAAATAATAGGACAATAGGCTATGACTTAAGTCGGACAAATTTGCTAAACCCTAACAGCATAAGATGTTCATCCGAGAATAGAGATAATTTCTTCTGTGCGGACATGACATGAGTCAACTAAAATGTTCAAGTGTTGGTTATTGTCCTGCACCTGTGTCAAACCTAATTATTGATATACCGAGAACTAATTTTTAGCCATTCTATCTTTTCTTGATAATTAGGGACGTATCGACGTACATAATCCCAATAATGGTGAGAATGCTCTTTTACTTTCAAGTGACAGAGTTCATGCAATATTATATAATCAGGGGGCATCTACTATATAGAATAATGTTATAGAAGATTATAAGTATTCTTCAGATAGCCGTCAGATGAGTAGTCAAATGGCCGTCATTTGGAATTGGAATGGAAATGGACCTACATAGTAAGTGCTATATTAGTATTCCACCGATGACACCGTTTTGCTTAAAGCATATCTTAACATTGAAATGAATCAAATTAATGATCCCTTAAAGGAAAGCAAGAGACGTTAAGGACATAGGACATTATTCAAGTGGTAAAACAGAAATTATAATTAATAATAACGGTGAAATTTCACCAGTGAATTATTACTGTATGAGCTGCGGAACGAAGCACAAAGAAGCTGCATGTCCTAAATGCGGCTCAAAGATGAAAAGAGTTGGATCTTAAATCAGTTACTTTTACAACAATAAACCTTCAATATACGCTATTCTGTTAAGCCAAACATGAGCCGTCACCTTTTGCTTCCTTTTAGGTAATTTTCAACTGCTCTTCGAATGAATGTGCTGCGTGGAATATCGCCACGTTTATTATCAATTTGCTTTAACAGCGATATGGGTAGGGTAATTCCTAGTTTCTCTGTTCTATCTGCATTAGTTGTACTAACTATACCAATATATCTAATAATACTTAGCTATAAGCATTTCTTTATATCTTCAAAGAGAAGAGGGACACGGACAGAATCGGGGAACCTAAAGTGTCTGGAATCCTGGGTAATAGGATTCTCGCATTACATATAGCACTTCTTCGTCCAGAACGGATCAATCCAGGAGCCTTGAATATAACATTAGATGAAAATACACGCTACTGATCACGTCATAAGGAATGTCTACTACGTTTTCCCTGGCATCGAAAATGAACTAAAAAATATAAAAATCAAGGGGCTAGCTTGTTGGCAGCACTATATCCCACTAAACCAAGGTACTGTGTCCATCCTTCATACGATCTGTAAACTCTATTTTGAGGAGCTATATACCCGGTACCAAGCCAATCCCCCCCGCTTTTCCATTTATTCATGTATACATATGAGGGATCGGAACGTATCCTTCCTGGCATTTTGCCACTTTTAACGTAACTTTTCCAATCTTCCAGACTTCCAAAACCAAAGGAATGTACCATCTTTCTAGCCTCTTCAAAGGGAAGATATTCTCTACTTTGATTTGCTATAACACCAGTACCAAGCCAATCTCCCCAACCTTTCCATTTATCTCTGTATATAGGCCTTGGCTGTGCAGGAATATCATCTGGTTTATTTTTAGACTTGCAGTATTTGCTCCATTCGTCACGGTTTTTTAGCGCGTTGGTTAGTGTACAAATTCCCTTGCTTCTTGAAAAGGTCTGTAGGATATTTGTGTAGTTCTTTTGGGCCTGTGAGTACTAGTACCAAGCCAATCCCCATACTCATTCCATTCACTTTTGTAGTATGTACTTGGACTAGAGGGTATATCGGCTGGCTTGTTTCCTTTCTTGCAATATTCTTCCCATTCCCTAGCATTTTTTAATCTAAGCGTTTGTACATAATTCCTAGCCTCAGAGAATGGCCGAAAGGTCACAAATTAATGTCAACTTATGTATTTAAAAAAATATTGTTAACTAAAATTAATGAGTAATAGAAAGGTTGTACGCATGTCTCTCTTTTAGGTCGCAATGCATACATTTTCATGTTAAATAAATATAATTTAAGAGTTTAATGTTCTTCTTTTCTGAGTCTCCTAGGTACGATTAGTATAACTTGGTTGTTCTTTCCATTATATGCATGCTGCTGATACTTCTCAGCTGATTCAAATATTATTGGTTCAGATGCATTTAGTTCGAGAATTTCATATGAATCATCATCAATTATCTTTTGCATGTGGTTATTGCTCATTTGTTTTGTAATAGCATAATTAGTATATAGAAAGGAGAATACTCAAGGTAAAGGGGGAGGGAATATACTCCCTATGGTTCAAGCTTATGAACGAATAATAACCTCTACATCTTAGCTGTGATCTCAGCTTGGAAATAAAATTTACTCCAGACTATAAAGCAAATGAACCAATATTTTGGGGCGTCTTTAAAGACTTATCAAAGAACAATCATTTCTTTCATCTAGCAAACTCTGCAATTCCCCTTCCTTTAGCAACACTTCTGCAATTCTATTACGTTTGTTATCCTGTAGTACAATCCGATTTTGATCTATAGATAGTTTTTCCATATAAGGAGCATGCTTTGCAAATGCTTCATATCATAGTGGTTGAAGAATGTTTTGTAGACATGTTCGCTAACTGTAATGGACTTGTATCCTGGTTTTGGCATATTCGGAGTAGTACGGTACTATACGGGACAGCGATGTAAGCATTATGCGAAATTTTGATTCATCATTTTAAAGAATTCTTCATCGGACATGCCTCTTTTAGCTCCCAACCATTGTTCTACATCATTTCCAGCTAAATACCTAAGGTTAGGATTTTCATTTCTAACAGCGTTAAGTACTACATTTGCTACGAGGTCAGGAGAAGATGAGTTTTTCATCATCTCTTCAAAGCCAGTAGCCATTTTTTTCATCATCTGAGAATATGGAGAAATTGGATCTTGGGATTTCTTTGCAATAACCAAACCATTACCAAAGTTTGTTCTAATAACTCCAGGTTCCACTATGACTACTTTTATTCCAAATGGTTCTAACTCATATGACATGGATTCGCTTAACCCTTCAACTGCAAATTTTGTGCTAACATAAGCCGACACACCAGGAATACCAAATCTTCCAGCTCCAGAGCTAATATTCACAATGGTTCCTGATTTTTGTCTCCTCATAATTGGAAGAACTGCTTGAGTTACTCTTATGAGTCCAAACACATTTGTTTCATATTGTGACTTTATTTCATCCATCGCAAGATCTTCAAAGGCACCATTA
>JBKPMK010000116.1:0-4096 GCA_046732115.1 Thermoproteota archaeon | reverse complement strand
CTCTTTCACCTTATTCTACATTCCATAATATGGTTCCGTAATAGGGAAAGATGTAATAATAATAAAATCTACCTTCTTATATATATGAATGAAAAAGGGCATTGTAAAAACTGCGGTGACCGGATTGGCGATGACAGCAATTCCAGTGAGTTCTGTTCAGAGCAATGTGGAGTAGAATATCAACTAGAACACAAACAGTAATATTATCTATGCTCTTCAACTAACGGTAACGATTTGTAAAGTTAGACATAGAAAACAAAACTCCTTAACCTGTATAAACTTTATAATCTCATTAGGTATTGAATATATAGACATATGGTAGACATCAAAGGAAATTAACCAGCGTATAAACAATTAATTAATAGTAGTTTTTGTCATTTGAAACATCGCAACTGTTTTTAGAAAATGCAATAACCTACCGCTAGATTTATTTTCTTTTAGTGACAGCTCCAGCACACACCACACAATACACGTATAAACTGCGTTCTTTTCTTACAATTCCCGCACTCCTGGTACTTTGCTGTCAATGTATCTCGAAGATACTCGCGCATGCTAATATAGATGAGTGTACAATGGTCGCCTATTAACTTATTATACCATTTTAATCAGATACACGAATATCAAGATGTATTGGTACTATAGCAGAAAATGATGGTACACTAGGTCTACACAGGAAAAAAGGATAGAGGATTTGAATCTTATTTATACTTAGCAAACTTGTTCACATCATCTCATACCTTTGCCTTTCCACAATTTTTGCTCTTTGCCTTTCCTCAGACATACGTTGAGGAGTATATATGATATTATGATCTAATTCCAAATGACTTAGAAAAGCTACTCCGTTATTGATAATGTCCTTAACTATCAATCCTCGTCTGCAAATACTACATACGATAATATGTTCATCTCTAGATGCCATGTAATAGCAACACCGGAAGCATCTTATGTTAACGTTATTGTGAATTTACGCATCCAAATGTCTTTACAAGTCGTTATTATGAGTAGACTGCGAATCCGCAGCAGCAATATTCAGTTAATCTTTTTAGGAATTGTTATATTATATTGTTATATAAAACCACTATTAATTACTCACATCAAATATATTTTCTCACTCTTATACTCAAAATTAATTTCTTATATACAAAGCAGTGATTTACTGTAACTTTCAAAGCATGTTACATATATGCTAGTATATGTATAAGTATATCTGATGATGACCTTTTTTTGATACAAAACAGCTTTCCTATGAGAGAATGGCACATTAAGCACATGGAAAAGACAATAATCAAGTTTGTAACAGGATTATCTGTTAATGCTAGTAGGTGGGAGAAAAGACAGGATAAACGCTACGGTAAAATAACGAACGTGTGCAGACAAATAAGCTATGACATAAAACAAGGAGCTACAAATGAACAAGTCCTTTTGATTTTGCAAAAAATTAGAAATGATTCCTCTTTCTCTATTCTTCGAAAAAATGATGGTTCTATGAACAGATTAAATGAACTAGACAAACACTTTTTGCCATCAAAGGAAGAAAAAAGATATAATTGGTATTAACTCGGCTGTTAGTATTCACCTATTTATGAAAGCATTTAAGTTATATCAAGAAACTTCGCTTATCATGCAAGTGTTATGCCACAAACACATTGCTTACCAGACGTTGCATGTTCTGATGCCATTACATAGCTTTAAGTATGTATTAGTATAACTCATGTTGAGTAGTGAATTGTATATCGTTTTAACGGTGGGAAAGTTAGATGCCCACGAAAATCAACAACAAGGTTAAAGAAAGCTACTGCAACAACAACAATGATAGTGACCGAGCTTTTAATATCGATGATAATGAACGGTCTGGAAATGTAAATTGGTGGATAAATGAACTAGAAACGCTTGGAATTAACAAAAAGAGCAGCAGTAACAGCATTAACGAAGAAAATAACAAAAGAAGTGAATTACCAACTAGTCAGCAGCTTGAAGATCTCACAGATGATATCAAGCAGGTGTTCATTCGAGATTACAAGGTCTGTTATAGTCAATAATAAAACTGGTGGTTAAGATCAAAGGAATAGCCTACGGCAAGTATAAAGGTTCAAAGAAGTATAAACTCAACTATATCCATGTTAACTATGATGATAAAACAGGGTTCTGCTACAAAAATAATACAATAGGTTCCTCATATGAAAAAGAAGAGCAAAAACATGAAAATGTGAACCATTGGAAATGTGAAAAATGTAATAATTCCTTTTCTAGATTTAGACAATTAAAGCAGCATAAGGAAGAACATCACGCATACTAGTAATAGTTACATGACAGCAAAACCACATCATAGTACTATCATGTATTTTTCCAGTTGGCTGAATAATTCAAAGCTATTCATTTTTCATTTTTGGCATTTTGATATCTAGTAATAATAGTTCGTAAACCCTGCCTTGAAATTCATTAATACTAAAAGAGAATCGTTAAACGAATCAACTACAAATCTACTCTGTTCCAAGCCAATTTTAAACGCTAAGATAGTATCATACTAGTCATCTACAAGCAACATTCCATAGCTCATTTACGTCACTCTTGTTGCATATGATGTTGTGCGGTTTTCTTTGCTGACTGGCAAACTGAATCTAAATGTAGCTCCTATCCGATTTCCGTCGTTATTGTCGCTATTATTCTCCGCCCATATCTTGCCGTCATGAGCTTCCACAATATTTTTAGAGATAAACAATCCCAAACCTGTTCCTTGAAAAGATTTTGAGGCAAACTTTTCAAATAACTTAGGCAATATTTCTACGTCTATGCCATTACCACTGTCCTTAACAGTGACAACAGCATTGCCATCCTCAGTATTTTCAGCAGCAATACTTACAATTCTTTCTCCTTCTACTCCTTCTTGATTCTCCTTTGCTTCTGTAAACTTAATAGCATTGCTTAATAGATTAAAAATTACTTGAGTGATCCTTGCTTCATCTGCTTCTAAAAAGATATCATGAGGTTGATATAGCAACTTAATACGTTTCTTGTATGGCTTTGCAAATTCGCTATTTGTTATTATATCATCTAGTGTATTTGTTATTATATCATTTAAGTTGAACCATTCCTTCTTTAGGTTTAGTGAGTGGCTTTCAATTTTTGTCACATCCAGTATATCGTTTGTGAGTCTCTGTGATCTCTTTGAATTTCTGAGAATAACATCTAATAGTTCTTGCTGCTTAGTATCGCTTACCTTGGATCGAAGAACTTCAGTTAAGCTAAGGATAGGTTGGATAGGCGTTCGCAATTCATGAGCTGCTACGTTGATAAATTCATCTTTCATTTTATCTGATTCCTTTAGTTTTTCATATTGAGCAAGAATTGTTTCTTCTCTTGCTTTTAATCGGTAGTTACTTTCTCTTAACCTTGAATTATATTCAATACTCGATACTGCTAATGCTATGATATTAATGAAATAACCAGCATCTTTGAGAACATGAGCTACATTATGTGCAGTATCAAATGATGCAGCAGAATAAGACATTATTATTTGAGAAAAGATGTCAACTATTAGATATCCTAATAGCCCTTTATAGAAGGCATCCTTTCTCTCATAAAGATGATTTTTGTAAAAGTAGAGCAATGCTATTATGAATAAGACAAGCGAAGGTATCTCATATGGCCTGTGTATGGAATAATTATCTATCACGCTAGCGGGAAAAACTAAGAATAGGGAACTTATGGCGGCGCTCGCTGCAAGTATTGCAAGTATCGTTAAATAAACTACTATCGGTTTTTGTAGTTTATTTCGTTTTTGTATTCCTCCTTTTATTATTTCTGCCTGTCTCTGGTTTTTTCTTTGTTCTCCTACCTCTTTTGATGGTGATAGTGCAGAGTACTTTGCAATTGCTATAACTAGCATTGCACTTAGAAATATCCTTCCAGCAAACCATGTCTGAGGAATGAAGTATTTTAAGAACATGGGATCGCTTATCGAAATATAAGATACTGTTACATGTAGCAAATCTATAAGAGCACTGGTAAGGAACCCTATCCCTATAAACAGACTGAATTTATCATTTAATGTGCGAGCTCTTGCTATGTAATAGAATGCCAGTACTGCAGCAAGTAT
>JBKPMK010000115.1:0-4093 GCA_046732115.1 Thermoproteota archaeon | reverse complement strand
TAGTGGCCAAGTAGATGTTCTCAGAATGGCAGCAAAAACAAAATAATAAAAGCTATAATTGAATTTTGTTGCTCTTCTCCACCTTTTTTACCAAACCAACGAGAATATTACGTACTTGCAGCCTGCATCCTTCGGATTAATTGATACATATTGTTATGACATTGACATTCGCAAATTTTTGTTGTTTGTGAACCATTGATAACTTCTATTATATTACCTTCACATAAATGATGATTGTTTTGGATACACTTTTCGGATTTGTCCACTGTATGTATTATAGTATGTGAAATTTAATAGTTACTTTATCTAGATCTAAAGCAACTAGATTCAGCAAATAGCTTCCCTATGATCTAAATATCCTACTGCATATGTATTTTCTACATTATTTCAATTATTAAAAATAATTTATTTATTATAGTCAGTTACCTGTTATCAGTGATTTATTATAGCCAGTCGCTCGAATCTCCAATGCAGATATATCTTGAATCATAAGATAGTGTGGATTTTTCAAGAATTGTATTTGTGTGTTCCAATATTAGTAATTGCTGAGAGTCCAATAATCTTGATATATATACATACAACAATTAAACAATTTTAGTTCTGCCATTACCTCCAGTGGCTGATTTTTGATTTCGATGGTCTCTGCTGGAGAATGATACCTCCAGACATAACTAGGGTTAAAGAAAAAGGGGATGTGATATATAGAACGCAAACTCGAACATACTTGCCCATGCATATTCTGAGCTCGGCATTCCCCCTCAACACAAGTCATCATGAACACTAGCTATAACTTATCTTGTCATTCGCTTCTCTACACATGTGTTTCTGCATAAACCATTTGTCTCCTTTTTGTTTGCAGTTATGACATGCAAATGTATCAGAATGCCCTAGGCGATAGATTGAATTTGATTCTCCAGAATAGGATGGCAAACTATTATTACTTTCATTTCCAGCCTCTACATTGGTAGCTTTTCGTTGTTGTCCTTCGATATTGGTAGGTAAAATATCTCCAATACCTCCAGTATCTCCAGTGGATGGTTTTTGAGCATGATTTTGACCGTTTTCTACTGGAGGTATTTTATCCGCTGGAGATACTATATCTCCATTACTTGAAGTATCTCCAGTGGTTTTGGCGCAATTTCCCTCGTGATTTTGCCCTACTGGGGTGGCGTTAGGGAGCAGCACCCAGTAGTATTGGCTCAGGAGGCAGCAGCACCAATAGCTACATCAGGAAATTATGTTTATGTAGTAATGTTCAAAGCTTCAACAGATAATGGGAAAACATTTGGTCCTAAAATAAACCTAAGTAATTCTACTGGAATTGATTCAGAAAGACCAGAGATAAATGCAGCAGGAAATAATGTATATGTAGCTGGTGGGAACGCAATTCTACAAGTAATGAACCTGTACTGAGAATAAGTACAGATAATGGCAAGAGTTTTGGTGGGATGATACGACTGTCAGATAAGTGATGAACTGCTTATCTTAGTTTGGTCATTATTATGAAGTATCATCATCGATCCTGATGGTACTTTTCTCTGGATCGATATTAAATTTTGAATCTAATTCTTTCTTCTTTTGTGGTAGCTCTTTCTTTATATTCTCAAGATCTATTCCAGTAAAATCAAATGTCATCATGCTAATTTATGTATGATAACTGCAGATCTATGTATCAACGTTTTTCATTTTGTTGCCGATCCCATGATTTTGAAAATAGATCAAACCATTTCTGATTTATTCTCTGCATATTGTCAAATTGCTGTTCATATGCTCTGTTCATTTTATCATAATTTTTGATGTACTCGTTATAAAGATTGTTTACTCTCTCAATGCTCTTGATAGATTCATTATACAGGTAGTTTATCCTTTCTAGATTTATAATATAGTCTTTCTGCAGTTGGCTTATCTTCTCAAAGTTTTTGATAAATTCATTATATATATCAAACCAGGTCATGGTTGAGTATAATGTCACTAGTTATACTTCAATTTTTTTAAAAATGCAACTGCATAGATCCACAGTAAGCTAATAAAGACCGGACAATGATATTCAAGAATAGAAATGTTGCTCCCCGACCTTCATTTGCGGCTCCATGTTAGTCAATCTGACATTATTTTTTTGTATCTTCTTTGTTTCCTTAAATTTGCCTTGTCTTCGATGTTTCTTGGTCCTATTCTTAACCTAGATCCACAGCAAGGACAGAATACTCGAAACCCTTTCAGGTTTCCCCATTAAAGCCAAGACATATGCCTCGAGTTCAATATAGCGATCTTGTCAGGATCTATGTTTAGTGCATTATCAATACATCGCAGAGCTTCTTTGCATCTAAACATTGTCTATCGGTTATTGCTTATGTAATCTAATATGAATAACTTTAAATTTCCATACATTGAGTGTCTCCCCAAAAAGATAATTTCATTAAAATCATTATAGTGTTGTAAAATGTGAGCACTGGGTTTCAGGAAAACATATATCTTGGCGGAATAGCTTGGGATTTTATAGAAATATTTAAGTTTACAGCTACAATTAATAATGGTCTATGAAATTCTGTCCTGAGTGTGGCTCTCAACTTCCAACGGGTACTGCAAAATACTATAGCGCCTATTATGTAGGCGCTATTCCAATTCCAATTCCAAATGACGGCGATCTGACGGCCATTCGACGGCCCCATGCTGGAAGCAATAATGCTGATTCTTGCAGCAGACATCAAACATCTGATAACTCAAAAAAATGCTCCAAAAATGACACGCCTATGATTCTACCTTTTCCTTAAACCACTATAATGCTGCACCCCGAACTGCTCATTACGGCGGAAGTGTTGACTTGTATTACTTGTCTACTTCTCCCTTGCCATGACATATGGGGCACTCACCAATCGTCTCTTCGTCTTTGGTTGTTGTGATTGACAATTTACCACCTATAAAAGACACATAAAGAGCATTTCCACATGAATGTTTTGAATATATATGTAAATTCGGGGCAAGCAAATTGCCATGATTTGGAAAGTAACACTTATAGCTAGATATTGGTTAGCACTAGTATGTTAAGTACTACTACAGAATCGAAGGGAGAAGAAGAGTATGAGGTATAGATGTGACCACTGTGACGAATACCATGAGACAAGTGATTTAACCATTAACATAGGTGATGAAGGATATAAGGTGATAGATGATATAGACACAGCTGTAGCGGGCATTGTAGAAAAAAGAAGAGTCCCTCTTGAGTTATTGATATATGCACTAGCAGCTAATTTAGAACAGGCAAAACAGACAGGACTTGAACTAGGAAATAAATCCCATAGGATAGAGATGATTATCCAGGTTGCGAGAAATGATGTAATTAACAATATCAGCAGAAATGATCAGAAATGATCGCTGATTGTACTCTTTCTAGCAACAATAACACCTATTATTTTTCCTTTGATATGTATGCTTCTATAGCTACTTATTGTCCCATATTTTGTCTAGAACGACATACAGCTGCCTATTTTCTTCCTTTAGTTTTTCTATACTTATTGGGAAATACCCTTTGCTTGCTTTTCTATCTTGTTACAGTTATCCAACCATTCTTTCATTACAGAATAAGCCTCTTCTTTTGGCAATTTTCTAACATTGAGCAGATATGGCGAAAGTATTCTCCAGATGATATATTTTCTATGATCTGATAGCGGATGCTCAAGTATTACTTTTTCAATCCATTTGATCGTGTTTATACGTTTTTGATTTTTAGAAACTGTCATCTGAAACTTCTCTTGCTTTTTTAGCTCTTCAAAGGCATCAATTTTCTTTTGAATAAGCCATCTTCTAAATTCTCTCAGCAAAGGTTGTATAGGCGGTCTGACGCCGTCCCATCTTTGTACTAATTTGACAATATTCCAATATTTTTAATTAAAAAATACTCACTATACAAGGTACTAAAACCATTATTCATTATTGTAAATGTCCCGGGAATTGAGAATGCCGAACTGGCGGTAAGAAAGGAATAGGATTTGAATCTGCATTAGCTATATTCAATGTAGTTACTAGTAAAACAGACAAGGTTGGAATTAATGTCAGAATTTTAAATTTGTCCATTTGCTGACTGGTATGGCACTTA
>JBKPMK010000114.1:0-3112 GCA_046732115.1 Thermoproteota archaeon | reverse complement strand
TTGAGGTAATAATTGTTTATATTATTTCCACAGCCTTTTTAGGCATGTTTAGATTATAAAATTAGGACAGAGAATTGGCAATAAGATATAGATGCGCTAATTGTAATATTGTGCTTAGTGGTGAAGGAGCATCAAGGCATTATCTTGCTAACCCCACTCATAAACTTGAGAAACTTCCACCGCCGTTGAAACCTGTGAAAAACCAGAGATAGACAATAAAGTTTTATTATTCTCTTATACTTTCCAAGGTTGAAACCACCTGCCACAGCATAGTTCTAATATGTGACTGCATTTGTGGATTCTGTGTTACACTGTCTAACATACTTATAGCATTTGCGGCTCTGACAGATATGCTACCACCCCTCTCATCCTTTAATATGTTAAGAACTTCTTTTACCATATTTCTGATATTTCTCTGAATATTGTTATTCTTAGTTATTGTATCTAGATTGGCTACTGCGCTAGCTAAGCGCTCTTGATTTTCCCTTCGTTTTAACTCCTTCTTTGTCAAATTCATAACCAACTATTCACCTAATTACTGCTGATTATGTGATTTAAGAACCAGTGGTTTTTGAATGTTTTTATTAGTGCAGGAAGGATAACTATTGTCAACCCTTATAAATGAATTTACATTTCTTCTATATATCTAGCTCCCTCGTCAGTAAGGCTGGCTTCTATTGAACAATCCACACCTTTACTTGATTAGACTCGTTAGATCTATATCGGCTTTCTTATTAGCGCCGACAATAAGTCTTAGTAGAGGACTCAATATTATCTGTGAGGCTATTTCTTTTTTTAAATTAATATTGTGATAGAATAATTTTTATTTTAATTATTTTCTGTGTTAAACTTAATTGCATCATCGACTACAGTTCAGATGAATCAAAGAAATTATTGTATAGTCAACAAGGTTATTTTATAAAAAACATATTTTGTCGGTGTTTAAGTGCTAAGTTAACAATCCTCTTCTTAAATCCTATCGTATATCCTATAGAAAATATATTAGTGTGAATTCATAGATATCCTCAGGTTGGAAGATAAGCTCCGTTGTAATATATGTGATACAAATATAGATACTACGAACATGACAGAGGAACACTGGACGACTTCATCTCACCTGTTTCGCAAATCTAATTTTGAAAAGATCCTTGTGATTATAAGAACAAGTAAACTGCATGATTACAGAGATTCTGTCATTTCGTGTTGGAAAAAAAGCACTGATATTTAATCTAGCTTATGAAATTATGTTAATGTTCCTCATATTAATACACAAACCCAATTTCAACAAAAATAAATTCATTTCTTGTTTATGAAATCTAAAAGCAGTTTTATGGCTGCTCCTATGAGTATTACTGAAAATAATTTTTGCAACATTCTTTCTTCGATACGATGCGAAAATCTTGCCCCAATCTGGCCTCCCACGAAGGCACCTATAGCAAGAAATAATCCATGCACGTAATCTGGATGACCAAGTACAGTATGGGTCAACACGCCAGCAGTAGAACTTATTAATAGTGTCAACTGTGAAGTTGGGCCAGCCCTGAACATAGTCATTTGAAGTAGCAAAATCATCAGAGGAACAAAGATTATCCCACCGCCTATACCGAAAAGACTGGATACAATTCCTGCAGCAAATGATCCAACATAAAATAAAAGATCAAATACTATTGATTTTGACTTCCTAGTAGACTGTTCTTTTACAATGGAATTCTTATATGCAATATATATTCCAGCAGCAATCAAGATAATAGCGAAGTATGCCTTGAAATTTTCAGTCGAAACTTCATTTGAGAGTAATGCTCCTATAATAGCACCAGGAATAGATAACGCAGCCATTTTTATTCCTGTTGCATAATCAATACGTTTTTGTTTTGAATACGCCATGGTAGAAGATGCACTAGTAGAAGTTACTGCAATTAGACTTGTACTAGCCGCTTGAGTTGGCACGAATCCAATAAGAGTTAGAGCAGGAGTAATAAGTATGCCACCACCAACACCAGTAATGGATCCAATTGCACCTGCGCCTATTCCAATCACGATTAAAAATATACTGACATCTAACAATTATAGCACAGATCCTCTAGTTCAATAGCTCGAATAGGATGAACTTTCAAGTAATCATGTACTATTTTTAATATTATATATAATTTAATTTCAATGTGTAGATTAACCTTGTAGGTAAATGTATATTCTTTTCTTTAGCCTCATTTAAAATTTATTTGCATTTTATTCTACGATATTTCAATGATTGATTAATCAATCTTTCTAAACCATAGATCGAATTGAAATTAATAAGTAACGAATGTAATAAATTGCATGTCTAATAATATGCATGCTTGTTAACAATGCATGATAAGAATGGGCAATAATATTTCGCTTCCATACTACAGCAGTAGATAATTCATTTAATTCTGTGTATACCTGTAAAAAATATTTACCTTTATCTGTTGCTATAAAAGTTTGCTCTTCATAACTATGCTGTAATAACATATCGTTTTCGCGTAAAATTAAGAGATAATCACTCAACTGATTATGAGACATGCATAACCTATACATCATTTTTGTGATAGTTGCACCATAAAGAGCCGTCTGTATGATAAGCGCGATTAACTCAATTTCGCTTCTATTTTTCACAATACTGAATCAGAATAATAAAAATAAAAACAACACCGTTAAGTATTATAGTAAATGAATTTTATTTTCGTATTATGAGTTCTGTCATTTACATATTATAGCACATATATGTAGATCTTCTCTTAAGATCATAGAAGACTAAAAATGATACTCTAGTATACTGCTGTTGTATAATATATTTAAAATATATGATCAAGCATTCATGAATAATAATCTCACACAACAGAATAATAGTTAAATTATAAATATATACAAATTTCTGAAAGAAACTTCTTATTAATCTTTTTTAAGACGACATAAATTAATTATCATTTTTATCGCAATAAATCATTCATGCCCCCTCATCAACCAATGCGTGGTCAGTGTTTTGTAAATAGATTGTCGTCATACTTTATCTAGTAAGCTTTTATCGAGAAAAACGTAAGTATCAAACAGGAAAGTAAAACAAAATACAAGTGATTGCGATGATGGTGGTATG
>JBKPMK010000113.1:0-3754 GCA_046732115.1 Thermoproteota archaeon | reverse complement strand
ACCAGTTGGAGGTTGTGTTGTTGTTCCCTGATCTGTTGGACCTTGAGTTACTGGAGCGCAATTACCGTTGGTATCTAAAACTGTATTAGCAGGACATGTTGTAGTTAATGGCGGGGGAGCAACACCTGAAGGAGGTGGTGCTATAGTGCTAGTGTCTGGTTTGCCTTTACTAATCTGTATGACATCTGAGCACTTCTCGAATTCTCCTGTATTAGTATTGATACTACATCCCTGACAATACTGGTGTCCACCTTCTGTCCAACAACATTGAGCATACAGAACTTCTGGTTGATTCACACACTTTGTATTACTACAACCGTTGCCAAAACAAGCGTCAGGAGGGGCTGCAAATACTGGACGCAGGGAAATTGGACAGTAAATCAATCCAGCAACTAAGAATGATAATGATGCAACAACTAGAACCTCAGATTTGGTGCTATGCATACCAACTAGTTAGATCACATCGATGCTATTAAAGAATGTAGATGATTTTTCAGCCATTGCTTGAGATGCTGATGTTGCATCTTTTCAGATTCAATATCTTCGCAGTTGGCTAAAAAACCAATCCTAGATTCAAATGCTGTACTTCCTATACAAGCATATGGGAACGAGGAAGAAGATCCACTCCGATGAGCGGACATAGTGATATTTGAAATTAAAGCAAATGTGACGTCAAGATCTTACAACCTATTTGGCTAGAATGGCATTTGCGGTAGAAAGTTCAACTAAACAGAACTGACCCTAAAAAAAGAGTCCGCTTTAACGTACGTTCATGTAACCTTTTTACTAAGTTCATTCATAACAAATTCCATATAATCTTTTATTTCGTCATCCGTCATTGATGGTTCAATTCCACTCTCGTCTACCATAGCAGCAGATGTTTTCTTTAACGCTGTTATAACCTTCTTTTGTACTTCTCTTTCCATCTCTGCAGTTCCAATACTATCCAATAATCTTGATTGTTCCATTACAGATTTTCTGAAATAGGAGTGAAATAGCAGTGAAATAGGACAAACGAGATGCGGTGAGTTGATGGATGGAAGAGCATTATAGCCAACCTGATCACACTGCAGTAATAGGCAAATTTACAGGACATTGCCAACGTGAAGGCAAACCAAGTATATCGTACTGATCTGCTCTACAGCCCTCTGCAATCATTTCATTGTTTTGTTGTATTCTCAAAATAACAGAGTAAATGAAGCCTATTACAAGTCCGATGGACATTGCAACAAGAATGATTGCTAGTTTTTTCCTACGAGATAGTTTCTTCTTCATTGTTCTAGTCATGGTGCTAATGCTGGAATGATCCCATGATGCACCTGTTTTTGTATTACACTTACAACAACTATAACACCCATATTAAAAGAGTAGGAAAATTAAACTTCTGGGTTCTCGTGACCGCGCCGCTCGTAGCTTTTTATCTTGGGTTCGTTTCTGCTTACGGCGAATTATATCAAATGGGCTTTACTGTTAACAAAGAACAAAGTGTGATAAAAGTGTCATTCCCTATAGCATTCACAATACCTCTAGTACTGAATGGTATTGGCTTTCGATCTGTTGGGAAGCTCGCAAAAAATTCTTGCAGCGTAATGGAGCATATGACGTGCACTGCATACGGAATACTTTTTTATTTTATTGCGGCTAATTCCACAGTTGCTGCTGCAGGATATCCTCCCTTTGGACTAGGGAGTCTTACATTCGTACTAGGGCTGATATGGCACTTCTACAATATCGTCATGTTTTTTCAAATATGCTTGTTGTAGGTATTATCCCACCATGCGATAAGCCGTATTCCAATAGTCGTTTTCACCCGGACAATATGGAATGCTGCCTAAAGCATATGAAAGAATATAGCAATAATGTTAGAAAATACTGACATTTTTGCATTTTAACCCTCTACTGCAGCTAGGGAGTATTATTACTAGAGGGGGTATTTTTGATGTCTCCATAATGACAGGACTATTAATCGATGAGATTCCTACGAAATCACATTTGCTCCATTTATTGGGTTAGTGATAACGAAAGCAAAAAGAAAACAAACCATGATGTAAAGGGTCGCCCTAATTATTATAGGAGACCTCTATCAAGATTGGGCTACATATTTTCAAACAGAATGACACAAAAAAACCTAGTTTTTTTATACATGATTCATCCAAGGATATACAATACCTTTTTGACTTTGGAAATGGATTCAACTATGCATAAAATGAAGAAAATTTTGATTACTACAGATTTAATTCTCTTACACCATTAATTATTTTTGAATGATCAGCCGGAATTTCTGTTGTTATGTATAAGAGATAGTTATCAGCTAAGGGAATAGTTATTCGTTTTATCTTTTCATATTCAGCCAAAACATACTTTCCTTTTCCTATTTTTGGTTCGAGCTGGCTACGCGTTTTCCATGAATTAACTGCAAGCTCAAGTGACCTCCTACTTTCATCCTCAGTTAGAAGATTCTTTACACCTTCTCTATGGTTGGAATGCATTATCTTCCCATTAGGATCACAAATAGTAACTAACCTGACGTTTTGATCCATGTCCATAATTTTTTCATAAATTTGTTTATAGTCCATCCTTTCTCTATCTTAATAGAATATACTTCTATAAAAGATTAGCAAATTATCATTGATTAGTTAACTATGTCAATTAACAACGTTGCATAAAACGATAGATTAACTGCCTATAGGTTTACTACCAAGATTAGGTCCGATATTAATTGGCTGCTAGAGATCCTAATAAGTTATGCATTCTATCTTCGTAACAAACTTTAAGCCAGTAGTAGTAGCAATATTAAATCGTAAGTCCTATTATTATTAATCAAGTTGAAAGGAGATTACGTAGAAAATTTATAAAAAATTCCTTTATCAATAAACTGGTAATAATACAAAAATGATCATTGTGTTTGTGATCTAATTTGATGATTAATTATTTTACAGGACAGCTACGCTATACGGCAAACGAGATCACGGCAATATTTGTCCTGTCCTCTGATGCCGACAAGATGATTCAAATAGGTAAAGAAATAGCCTCCATTCACGGCCAACTTATGAAGAATAGCAGTAGCCCTGCAGCCATTGCCCTTTAGCTCTTTGAATGTCAATGCTAAGCTAAAGATGAAAGTTAGCTTTAACTCATTGCAGAAGCTTAATATCATTCAGACCTGCCTATATTTTATAGAAGAAGATTCTGATTAAGAGCACATTAACAATAAAAATTTCTCGTTAATTTATCATAAATAGTATAAGATAGACTGTAAAAGCTCTACGGGTAATCCTAGCTAAACAGGAACAATTTGTCTATATTAACTTTTGTCTTTCCATCAAACCATTTACATATCCTGTCTCAAGCATCAATAATGAATACAGAATATTCGCTATGTGCGTATATACTATTGATTCTACTACAGGGTCATTTGCTATATTTGTGCTAGTAGTGTATATCATCTCAGTTGCATTGTTCTGCAATACTTTCAATTTGAAAACCTCTTTGATTTGTATTTGAGAGTCGTAAGTTGTTGTAGTAAATTGCAGTTCACTGTTTGCATTATTGGTAGCTGTTAATCTCCTTGTAACTCCAGTAAAGAATTCAGGAAAAAGTTGTTCTAGACGTGTATCCTTAAGACCACGATAGATGACATTAGCTGGAACACGTAAAGAAAGACGTTTACTTATTGATGACATATTATCCTATACACTATTTCTAATGCATATGCAGCTATATCCAATTGTTTTTATAGGTTGTTTTTATTGCT
>JBKPMK010000112.1:0-5152 GCA_046732115.1 Thermoproteota archaeon | reverse complement strand
TATATGATTTCTTTATCAGGCATGGATATGGTCATATTCTGTTTATTGCATATGAAATATCTTTTCAGGCTTTACCTTTAATATAGCTCTCTTCTCCCCTGCTGTTCTACCGGGATATTCATCTTTGCCAAGATACTTTTTCGCTAACCTGTCTATATGTTTTTCAGATTCAGCAAATTATTTATTGAATTTACGCTGTATTCTCCCTTTTCAATAAGGATAGTACTTGTCCTACTTCTTCATTGGGATTTTCATAGGTAATTGATGGAGAACCAGGATATTCTTTAGTGCAGTTATTGTAGTAATATTTCGTAAATCTATCTTCATTTAATCTTCCTAAATTACTTAGAAATATTTGTGGTACCCCTAGACTAGCTTTAAGTTCTTCTTTCTCCGTTAGTTTAGCAAAGGCGTAACACCAGATCCCAACAATTTCTTTTCTTCTAAATCTTCGTTAGGATTCATAGAAGCATATGTATTTCTAAATATATAATTTTAGAGTAAGCTGGGTTGTCTATATCTTCGGGAGCGTATTACTTCAGATAAGCAAATTATCGGCTGTATAGGAGTACGTAACTCATGAGCTGCTATGTTAATGAATTCATCTTTTAACTGATGTTTGTATTTTAATTCCTCATTTACTAATTTTTATTATAACATTGACCATGGAATTGAATGATTGACTAAGACTAGAAAGTTCATCACAACCTTTTTGTTTGACTGATACGTCAAGATTTCCCTTTTTTACTTTAGATATTGCTTGAGTTAGATCAACTATTGGTCTAAGCATTCTTGTAACAACATACAAAATTAGCACAAGAATTCCAATAATTAAAATAGCAAATAGAACTTGTAATAGCATAAGGTTTTGTGTATTATTGTATGTTTGTTGTCCTAGGACAGTAACCAGGTTATCAGAAGATTTAATTAAGTTTGATGCTACAGATTCAACTTCTTTTATTTCTTGTGATTGGTCTATAGTTGTAGTAGCAGTTCTTGCTTCAAATGGCAATGTAAGAAGTTTATTTGTTACATAAGTTTTGTAAATATTCCACATATTATCAACGTTATTCCATAGAGGCAGAAGATTTGATGGAAAAGGTTTCAGAACTATACCAGAAGCCTTTCCTCCTTGCTTTAAAATCATAATATTTGATTCCAAACTGCTCATGGCTATTTTTAGTTGCGAGGCATCGGAGTAAGACGAAGACGAAAAGCCGTACAGGTATTTTTCAGTCTGTAATAGCAAATTAGCGGTAAGATCAATAGAATATTTTGTTGTGGTTTCATAGTAAATATCTGTGTCAATACTCCAACCAGCATATACTGGAGCAGCCATGCTATAATATTCCATAACTTTTGGTACTAATTGTTTGACAACACTGCTTACATGTCTAACCAATAAGCCTATTCGAACTATTATTCCCATAGTTGTATTTAGTATTATGCAGATTATAATCAGAATGGTATTACAGACAAAATATTGTTGAATGATTACAAATTATTCAGGGATTTGGTAAACGTGTGCCATTATTAAGCGACTAGGCGCTTAAGAAAAAAGAAGAAATATGAAAGTACTATCTGTGTGTCATACGTCACAATACCTGTTAAAAAGTTTCTTTATAGGAATTATGCTGGTTCTTCTGAGTCTTGGCTCTTGTCAGTCATTTCGGCAGCTTCTTCACGTAAATTCTCTGCTGGTCCTGAAGTCTCTGGGTCTGACTCTGCCTTTCCAATCTTCTTTTGGTCTTTCTGGGCCGATTCAAGCTCTTTCTCATTATTGCTCATTTCTATCAAATGTTGATATGTCAACATGGTTAAAATGTGTTTTATATGAGATTATGTGACTGACAAAATTCATTTCTGATCTAAATACATCAAATATGATATGGATTTTTATTTTATGTTCATCGTTATGAACAGCTATTCTTAATATGCTGCTATTCTTACACAGCTATTCTCGCGCCATCATTTTCTAAGAATACCTTGGCAGTCCAAGGTTTTTTTATTATTTTCTTTACTCAATTACAATTATAACCATTCACGCATAACCCCTTATGGCTAGAGCAAATAAACCATAAGGAGTATGTTGCTCTAACGAAGACGGAAAGACAGTGCTACGTGGTTGCTCTATATGCTTTGAATGCCTTCACAAAATCAATTCAAATGGATTCTATTATACCTTACGCAATACTCTTAACCTAACATAACGTAGCATCTGTTCTGCTCAAATCTGCAAGCTCTACAACCACAATATGAATACTAGAACAACATGAAATCGAATAGAAGTGTTTCCCCGAATCGCCTAAATACACAATTACTTTAATAATGCATGTATCACTCTGGTTTGGTAGGAAAGTGGATAGATCTATGCAGTTAGAATAGTTAGGATTAAAACCTATAACTTAATAATATGCGATTTTAGCATGAATCCGAACAACGAAGACTACTCGATTACTTCGATGGTAATAAACCTCCAAATTTATCCTACTACAGAAATTGATGTTTCTGAGTTTGTTAATGAATTTAAGCAACGTGTATTAAAGCATATTGTCGACTGTATATACAACATGACAGACATAGCTAAAGAAGCAAAAAAAACAGAACAAGATGCGGAAGCAAAACTGAAGACTGAGAAAGATCATGCAGAAGGAAAACCAAGCTCAGAAACACTAAACAAGGCCAAAGTAAAGACAGAAGATGCATTAACTTGACATCTTCATTGCCCCCGAATTTCATAAATAGACAATCTCATTAACCGCCATTTGATACCTACCTCGATTTTGTTTTGATAGAAAACAAAAATGTTGTAACGGTTTTATTGTGTAAGTTTGTTTATTTCATTGCGTCTTTTTGTATAATACCTATGTCCAGATTATTTGATCTCTACTGTTGTTCCCTCTTCTTCCTCTAGTTTTGTAGGATTTTTCTTTGGAAGCTCAATATGTAGTACTCCATTACTCATTTTAGCCCTAACTTTAGAGGATATTATCTCCTCCGGAACTGGGATCTTGCAATAGAATGAGTTATACGAACGTTCATTGTAAATGTATCTCTTTCTCCTATCCTCTGATTCTTCTCCTTTTGATTGTTCGCCAGAGATTTCAACTGAATCTTTGGTTGCTTTTACTTTTACCTTTTCTTTTTCGATTCCAGGTACTTCTACTTTTAACTCATATCTATCTTCTTTATCAACCATATCAAAAATAGGCCTTCTTAACATCATTTGATCCTGTTCATCTTCAGTTGTTGATAGAGACGGAAAACCCCAGTCCCATAAAGATGATCCGGATGATGATGGCCAAGGCATCATCGTATTTTCAATATCTCTTCTAAAAGTATCAAAAATATCATCCATACGTCTGGTTTGAAAAGATCTCCTAGATTCTATTGCCTTTTCTTTATCAATGCCGCCTCTACCACCTCTTCTTTCAAAATCCTGGAGTCCCGGTCTATATGCTCTTATGCCACCTCTTCCTTTTCGAAAATTTGTCTTAGATTTTTTAGATGGTGATGTAGACATATTTGTTTACACCCATTAATAATAGAAGATCGTGATATATGAATTTTAATTTTAAAATAATGAATGACTTGATAATCTCGGAAAAAATACCCACCTTTTATTTGAAAGCGATCCTTATAAATTAATAATAATTAGACAGTATTATGATCCGGGAAAATATCTTCCCCGAATTTCCTAAATACAATTTCATTGACTATCTAATGTTCTCCGATAAATGCAAAGTATTTGCGGATGTCTAGATATGCCACGTATTTTTGAGTATATCATAATTATGAGATCTCATTAAATACTTTGAAGAACAAAGAATAGCAAGATTATAATGAGTAGCTATAAAGACACAGGTGAAAAATCTGATGAGTCAACTTCTAATGCATCTGCATCATTTACATGTGAGCAATGTGGAAAAACCTTCAATTCTCGTCAAGAACTTAAAGAGCATACACACTGATTAATTTTATTTTTTATTGCGGTTGTTTTCTAACTCATATAAAAATGATAGCTCAAACAATAGTCTAATTATACGCCAGTGGAGGCATTATGTTCAGTAGACCTGTGTTTGTGAAGATTATCAATATTATCGAGTCTTTCCATACATATTTCGCATATGTATTCTTGTTCTCTTGGCAATTTGCCTTTTGAGTTTATTTTTTGCTTGTCATCACCTGCAGAATTCATGTATCATCAATAATAGTCTCCATAAATAATGTTTATCGTCATATAATAAATCTCGGACGCAGTTTCATTTATCAAAGCTGCCCCGCAAACTAGGAATTCGGGGAAGCGATAAATTCATTTTATGAATATTGGATCGTTGATACGTTATCAACTCATTTGCTGATGAAATATTCCATCTTGAAGAGGGATCCGCACTTATCTAGTAGCCGTAATACCACTTTATAACTTAAGTAGTATATGATGATTTATGTAAACAGGCAAATATATGGAATCTTCAACTAACCAAAAGGTTGCCATTGTCACAGGCGGCTCAACTGGAATTGGATATGAAACATCTCTAGCATTGGCAAGAGATGGCTTCCTTACTTATGCTACAATGAGAAATCCTAACAAAGCTGAAAATATAAAATCAGTAGCAACCAAAGAAAACTTGCCTGTTCATATTCAACAGCTTGATGTTACAGAACGCTGCTAGACAGTAAGTGAACGTGTCTACAAAACATTCTTCAAGGTTTACGATATGAAGGATTTGCAAAGCATGCTCCTTACATGGAAAAATTATCTATAGATCAAAATAGAGTAGTACTACAAGATAACAAACATAATAGAATTGCAGAAGTTTTGCTAAAAGAAGGGGAGTTGCAGTGCTTGCTAGATGAGAAATCTGATTCCGTACATGTCGAGTTTGTGTATTCTTTACCTGAGCTATATAACAATGAGAAGGTTAAGGCTCCTCCTCCACGCGCAGCATACACACCAACAGAGAGTTAGCAGGGAAAAAGAAATGACGTGGTTTCAAGACGACAACCATCATATATTAGAATCCAAAATCAATATGCATAGGCTGTTATATTGTCCATTATGTCAAAAACTCGTATCTAAAACAGAATGTCAAAAACTAAGGCAAGATAAACATGGAAATCTATACAAGGTAAAAACGTATCACTACGACAG